>NZ_PINZ01000012.1:0-82463 GCF_002810305.1 Halomonas sp. 141 | reverse complement strand
GCGTGGCTGGTGAGGGTGCGGCGACTGGCGCGGAACTTTATGTTGGGCATGGCACTGTCTGGGTGAATGGCGATAATAGCTATATTGCCATGCAGGTCAGTGGGTTAGAAGTGCTTCCGGGGGCCGGTCTCACGGATTCAGGTGAACTTTTTGTACCCTGGCTTTATGTCATCCGCATCGCGCCCAATATCAGGTTGGCGGGCGAGCAGCTTGAAAGCATCGTCAAGCTGCCTGAGGTACGTATCGCGTTGGCGCTTTCCCCACTTTTCGGTGGTGAAGCGGCCTATCTCGACAACGTCTTTTCGGGCAGAGGCAGTGAGCAGGTATGGACGCATCAGTGAGCTTCGTTGTCCAGTTCTGTAATAACGCTTTCAAGGGAATACTCTGCTATTCCACTCTGCTCGCCTTCATCCAGAAGGCGTTGGAGCCGTTCAAGCTTACTTTCCGTTTCTTCAAGCAGACGCAGTCCGGCACGTACCACCTCGCTCACCGAGCCATAGCGGCCCTTTTCAACCTGAGTGGCTATAAACTCGTCAAAGTGGGGGCCGAGCGTAATGCTGGTATTTCTAGCCATGGGGAGACTCCTGTACCAAATATTGGTATATGATGGCAAAGCACCCATAACAAGGCAAGGCAGGCCGACGCGATAAAGTCGCGCCACTGCGAAGCTAGCCTCCCGCGGCCTCAAACCAAAAGCGCAGGAACGGCTAGCGCTGGTAGCCGAAGACCCATACCGCAAGCCGCCTCCGTTTGAGAAGCTCGTGGGTGATGTTGCGGTGGCCTATTCACGCCGCATCAATATTCAGCATCGACTGGTCTATCAAGTGCTCGATGATGAGCGAGTGGTGAAAGTTCTCAGGCCTGGAGCCACTACGAATAATGCATAATCAAAGGCTGGTGCGGATGTATTAGCCTTGATTAACGACTGGCTGGGCCTTTTGTAAGAGGTCTGACATCACCCCTGATACAATCCCAGTAGCATACCAGAACCGCTTCCAAAGCTACTTTTTTTACCACCTGTCTCATGGTTTAATTAGCCCCCTTAATTTGAGTGTGCTTATACGTTTGGCTAAGGATGAAGATGAACGATTGGAAGCGGCGCGTATTGGGGGCTATGACGATTGCGGGGGGAGGTATTGGTATATCTTCCACGATGCCTTACATGATGGTGTCATCGCATGTTCTGGACTGGCTGTTTTGTATTGGTTTTATTCTGTTGTTTTCGTGGGGTATTTGGTGCGGCATTCAATTGTTAGAGAAGCAGCCGAACGCAGCGCGTGCCAATTTCAAGTTTTGGCTAATACAGGTGCCTGTTTTTAATACGCCTGTGCTGGGCTACTTTTTTGGCTCGGGTGCTTACCTGTCCGTGTGGGTGGGTTTAGGCAATATCAGTTATGGCTATAACGCCATGCTGGGCAGTGGTTTTCAGTATTCGTTCATGAATGACTCGTTTCCCACTCTGGTGGGGGTGAACATTCTGGCGCTTTTAATGAGCTTTTGGTTCTATCGCAAAGCCTATGGTGCCGATGTGTCGTCGTAACGCACGGTGCCGTGAGGTATTCACGTGATCATGCATCCTTGGCATATGGAGGGGCAGAATGAACCACGGCACTTATTATGAGCGCTCGAAGCAGCTGGATCTTTATCCGCACCTACGTGAATCCGTCGAGCGGCTAACCGGCGAGCTGCCCAGGACCGCCATTGATATGGGCTGTGGAGCAGGGCGGAATGCCCTGTTTTTGGTGGAGCGCGGTTATCGGGTGCATGCGTTTGACCATCACCCACTGGCCATCGAGCGCTTACAAGAAGCGGGCAAGGCGCATCTGGGGTCATCGCTGTTTACCTCTCAGGCCCGTTTTGATGAGTTCGAGTATCCGCCTGCTTCCTTGATCACCGCGTGTATGAGCCTGTTTTTTTGTCACCCTGACGTGTTTACAACGGTGTGGCACAGGTTGACTCAATCGTTGAGCTCAGGGGGCATGTTTTGTGGCCATTTCATGGGGCCTGATGATACCTGGGCACAAGATGAAAGCCGCCATTTGACCATCCACACGCCCGCTACGCTGTCCACGCTATTTGCGGATGACTACCACGTCATTACCCTTCAAGAACAAAGCAGGGCAGGGATGACGCTCATGGGCAAAAATAAGCACTGGCACACTTATTCAGCGATCCTTCAGAAGCGGTGATCTGTGCCAGTAGCGTAGCCTTTTCCTTGGCATGCCCATCACACCACGCCATCATTCACTCAGATGAGCGGCCATCCGTGGCGAAGACCCTGCCGCTGGCAGGTATGGGCCGATATTGCGCACCATGCGCTCGATGTATTCTGTTTTCTCCCCCACTGGGGCCACATAATGCATGGCTTCTTCGGCTGCCTCCATGCCTACCAGGCGGGCTATCATCCAGCAGGCCAGGTATTGTGAGCCCAGGCAGCCACCTGCAGTGGCGATATTTCCGCTGGCAAAGAACGGCTGATTCAATACCTCGATGCCTGCTTCCATCACCCAGGGGCGGGTGGTGAGATCGGTACAGGCAGGAACGTTCCCGAGAAGGCCGCGTTTGGCGAGCAGCAAGGTGCCCGAGCACTGTGCGCCCAAAAGTTGTTGGTCGGGGTTCAACGTAAGCTGGGCCATCAAGTGCTCGTTTTCAGCAATCTCACGGGTATGGATGCCGCTACCGATCAGGACGGCATCGGCGCTTGCCAGCTCTGCGAAAGAGGCTTGGGCGTGGAGGGTAACGCCATTCATCGATGTCACCTTGGCTTCCGGGCACATGAGCGATACGCGCCAGCCGGGCTGTTTGATGCGATTCAAAATGCCCAGGGCGATCAATGAGTCAAGTTCGTTGAAGCCTTCGAAGGTAAGGATGGCGATATGCATGAGGTGAAGCTCCTGGTGGGGTCACGTATCGCATGCTAGGCATGGTATATATCACAATCAAATTATTGTCATGGATACAATGCCCATGCCACGTGCCCGATACAAACAGGTAGTCGATGCCTTCGCGCTGGAGATTCGTGCTGGAAAGTACCGCCCTGGCACGCGCTTACCTACGCACCGGCAACTTGCCCAGCGGTACGGATTGGCGCTGGCCACGGCAACACGGGTATACGCCGAGCTTGAAGCCATGGGGCTTGTGGTGGGAGAAACGGGGCGAGGAACGTTTGTGAGGGATGCTGCGCTGCCGCCGGGGCTGGGGGTAGACCAGCAGCAAGTCGTCGATGGCCTGCTAGACCTCAGCTTCAATTACCCCACTGTGGCGGGGCAGGCGGATCTGCTGCGCGCAGCGCTAAGCCAGCTCGCTTCATCAGGTGATGTGAGTGCATTGCTCCACTACCAGCCCCACGGTGGTCGTCTGCATGAGAGAGAGATCGTTGCCGAGCACGTGATGCGCAGTGGTCTAAACGTCGCTGCGGAACGGTTATTGCTGGTCGATGGTGCTCAGCATGGCTTGGCGACCACGGCCATGGCGCTATTCAAGCCGGGTGATGTGATCGCCGTCGATGCCATCACGTACCCAGGCTTTAGTGTCCTGGCGCATCGCTTAGGGTTGGAACTGGCAGCAGTGCCCGCCAATGTGGAAGGAACCGACTTGTGTGCACTCGCGCGACTTTGCCAGCGCCGCCGCGTTCGTGCAGTCTATGTTCAGCCCACCGTTCATAACCCCATGGGGTGGGTAATGGGGCTGGCATGGCGGCATCAGCTCATTGGCTTGGCCGAGCAACACGATTTTCTGATCATCGAGGATGCTCCCTATGCGTTTCTTGAGACCCTGGCGCCTCCGCCGCTGGCCAAGCTTGCCCCCGAACGTACGATATACGTGTCGAGTTTCTCCAAAAGCGTGGCCACCGGCTTGCGGGTTGGCTATGTGGTGGCACCTGCACAATGGGTTGCCGAGATAGAGCGCACGATTCGTGCGACGACCTGGAACACGCCAGCAGTGATGACGGCGATGGTATGCCAATGGGTGCTAGAGGGTACGGTGGCGCGTTTGGAACAGCAAAAGCGTGAGGATGCCGCACAGCGGCAAGCGGTGGTGGCTCGGGTATTCAAGGGCATGCGCTATCAGGCACACCCTGCGTCTTACTGCGTTTGGCTGCCCTTGCTGGAAGAGGGGCGTGCCGACCGGGTGGCAAGTGCGCTTTTACAACAAGGCATCAGTGTATCGACCGCAGCTCCCTTTTCAACGGCAGCCCAGGTGCCCCATGCCATCCGTCTTGCGCTAGCATCGGTAGATATTCAGCAGCTTGAAAAAGCACTGTGTGCCGTCAGGGAGGTCGTTGAATACCATGCCTACGTTTAACATCCGCCGTCGAGTCACCACGAACACGGCCAACCACGAACCCTCACTTTGACAAGACGGCTCCAACCATGACCCGCAAAACCCTAAGCCTCAAAACGAAACGGCCCCCAGAGGCCAAGCCCGCCGAGACAGTGGCCGACTCCTCACTCGAAGAGCAATCACATACCGACCCCGAAAAGCGCTTTCTCAACGGCACGGCCATTCATCCTTCCCCGCGCCTTTATCTCGCCCACGGCGTTCGTGAGCACAGCGTGCGGGCGATGGATTTGATCACGCCCATTGGCATGGGGCAGCGCGGGCTGATCGTGGCGCCGCCGGGGGCGGGGAAAACCACGCTGTTAAAGCATATCTGCCAGGCCGTGGCGGCGGCGTATCCCGAGATCAAGCTGTATGCCCTGTTGATCGATGAGCGCCCGGAGGAAGTGACCGATTTCAAGCGCAGCGTGACCGCCGAGGTGCACGCTTCGTCGTCTGACGAAAGCTACGCCCACCATGTGCGCGTGGCCGATAACCTGCTGCAAACGGCGCGCAGGCAAGCCGGGGAAGGGCACGATGTGATGATCGTGATCGACTCACTGACGCGGCTTTCCCGGGTGCACAACGCGGGGCAGCGGGGCAGTGGCCGTACCATGTCGGGCGGGTTGGATACCCGGGCGCTGGAAATCCCCCGCAAACTGTTCGGGGCGGCACGGAACATCGAAAACGGCGGCTCGCTGACCATTCTGGCCACCGTGCTGGTGGAAACGGGAAGCCGCATGGATCAGGTGATCTTCGAGGAGTTCAAGGGCACCGGCAACATGGAGCTGGTGCTGTCGCGGGAGGTGGCCAGTCAGCGCATCTTCCCGGCGCTCGATATTGCCAAAAGCAGTACCCGCCGCGAAGAGCTGTTGATCGAGGCCCACGAGATCGAAAAGGTACGCAGCCTGCGCAGAGCCTTGGCGCCGCTCAAGCCAACCGACGGCGCGCAGAAGCTGCTGGCGCTGCTGGAGAAGTACCCCACCAACGCCGAGCTGCTGGCGGCGTTTTCACCCGCTCAGGGGTAAGGCCTGCCACCTGCCTGCGGGCCATCGCTCGCCGACGCTGCGTACAACGCCTAGCGGCTGCCTTTCTTCACATGCTTCAAATTGGAGGCCGGGACGGCCTTCTTGACCGGGAATTCCGCCACTTCCCGGCGCTCGATGAGCTGGTTCATGCGCCGTTCGATGGCACACAGGTTCTTGAAGTCGCTGATATCCACCAGCGAGATGGCTTCCCCGGAAGCCCCGGCGCGGCCGGTGCGGCCAATGCGGTGGATGTACTCTTCCGGCTGGAAGGGCAAGTCGTAGTTCACCACTCGGCTCAGCTCGCCGATATCCAGCCCCCGCGCGGCGACGCCGGTGGCCACCAGGTACTTGAGCTCACCGGTTTTGAACTGGGCCAGAATCTTTTCGCGCATGGCCTGGCTTCTGCCGCCATGGATGGAGTCCGCGACGATGCCGCGTTTCTCCAACTGGGCCACCAGCTTGGCCGCGCTGTGCTTTTTCTCGACGAAGATCAGCGCCTGGTCCCAGGCCTGTTCGTTGATCAGGTGGCTGAGCAGGGCGGATTTGGTGTCCTTATCGACCGTGATCAGCCACTGTTCGATGGTGTCGGCGGCGCGAACGTTGGGGGTGATCGCGATGTTGGCGGCCAGGTCGGTCATCTTGCTGTCTGAAAAGCTGCGGGCGAGGGCGCGAACGTCCTGGGTCATGGTGGCCGTGAACAGCAGGTTCTGGCGCTGTTCCGGCAGGCGCACGATGATCTTGTGAATATCATCCACAAAGCCCATGTCGACCATTCTGTCCGCTTCGTCCAGCACCATGACCTGAAGCTCGTCGAAGTGCAGGGCGCGCTGATGGGCCAGGTCCAGCAGCCTGCCCGGTGTGGCCACCAGAATGTCCACGCCTTCGATCAAACGCTCCTTCTGGGGCGCGGTATCCACACCGCCATACGCGGCCATCGAGGTGAGCTGGGTATGCCTGGCGTATTGCGCCACGCTGGCGTTGACCTGTACCGCCAGCTCGCGAGTGGGCACCAGAATCAGCGCGCGGATGCGCTTGGCCCGCAGCGCTTCTGCCTTGCTGAAGCGCTCCAGCAGCGGCAGCACGAAGGCGGCGGTTTTGCCGGTGCCGGTTTGGGCGGTGGCGATGAGGTCCTTGCCCGAGAGAATGGCGGGAATGGCCTGTTCCTGGATGGGCGTGGGCGTCTGGTAACCGAGTTCGGTAATCGCCTGAACGAGGGGAGTGGATAAACCGAGTGTAGAAAAAGGCATAAGGGGCCCTGACAGCGAGTCTTAGGTGGGTCGAACGTAAAAAGTGGTGCAGCATAGCGTAAAATCGGCCCGCCGTTGCTCGAATATTGCCCGCGGCGTCACCGTACCCCGCCTCACACAAGGTATAATGCCCCCTTCCCGGCGAAGCCTGTGTGCTTTAGCCTGCTGTTTTAAGTCGATAAGGTCGTGGTTTGATGATCAACACCAAAATTTACAAGGCGGTGTACGAGCTGGCTGAAAAGCTGATGAAGGCCGCGTCCAAGGATGACCGCGCCACCTTTGAAGCGCTTTACGCCGAGCTGCAGGCGATCTGCACCGAGCATGAGAACACCGAGCATGAGAACACCGAGAAAGACCACCCCGAGCAGTGGGAAACCCTGGCCGACTTCACAGAAGAGCTGGAAGACGCGCTGCCGATCTACCAAAAGGCGCTGGAGAAAGCGGTGGCCAAGCAGTCGAACGACCATCTGGCCTCGATTGGCTTCTCCATGGCCACCCTGCAGGTGGAGCTGGGCGAGCCCCAGGCCGCCATCGAAAGCTTGCAGCGCGCCCAGGCCAGCGCCCAAACGATTGAAGACAACGAGCTGAAAGCAGAGATCGACGAGCTGCTGGCCACGCTCACCAACGGTTAGGAGTCCCCTTGACCAATAACGATATTTTTCGCCGTATTCGCTATGCCTTCGATTTGAAGGAAGCCACCATCGTCAATATCTTCGCCCTGGCTGAGGTGGACGTGACGCCTGCCCAGGTAACGGCCTGGCTGAAGAAGGATGAGGACGAAGCGCTGGTACCCATGAAGAACCGTGAGCTGGCGGCGTTTTTGAATGGTTTCATCAGCTTCAAGCGCGGCAAGCGCGAAGGCCCGGTGCCTGCGCCGGAAACCCAGCTGAACAACAACATGGTGTTCCAGAAGCTGCGTATTGCGCTGAACATGAAGGCCGAAGACGTGCTGGCGGTGTTCGAACAGGTGGGGCTGCCGCTCAGCCCCCACGAGCTGAGCGCGTTCTTCCGCAAGCCAAGCCACAAGAATTATCGCGAGTGCAAGGACCAGATGCTGCGTAACTTCCTGATGGGCGTGCAGCAACAGCAGCGCCCCAGCCAGGAGAGCTGACGCCTGAGGTAATACCTTAGCCGTCGCGCTTCACGCACACGAAGATGGCATTGCCAGACGCGTTGTCCCACGGGGTGATGGTCTGGTAGTCGTGTTCGAACACGTGCACCTCGAAGTAGGGCGTCAGCAGGGCGATGAGTTCGCCAAAGCTGACCGCCACCATGGGGTGCTCGTCATTCCATACCTGGGTGACCGCAGGCGTGCTCTTTTCGATACTGAGCCGCAGCGTTTGCCGTTCCCCTTGCCCCGCATAGTGCCAACCCGAACGAAACGTGAAGCGATCCTCGCCCTGTTGGGCGGTGTGCTTGACGAACAGCGCGTTGTCGATGCGCTCCTTGTCCACGCTGTTGAAGCACAGTACGCCGCCGGTGCGCAGGGCGCGGTGGGCGCTGGCGATGCAGGCGCTCAGCTTTTCCAGGTTGGCGTTGTAGTGGATGGAGTATAAGAAGCAGGTGATCAAATCCACCGGCTCATCCACCTGGAACTGGCCCATGTCTTGCAGCGAAAAGTGAGCTTCCGGGCAGCGGGTGGCTGCCAGGTCCAGCATCGACTGGTGAATGTCCAGCCCGCTGCTGGTGTAGCCCACATCCAGAAAATGGCGTACGTGGGGGCCGGTGCCGCAGGCCAGGTCCAGGTGCTGGCTGCCCGCGTTGCCAAACAGCTGATGCAGGCGATGAATGGCGTTACTTTGCGCGCGGTAGTCGATGTCGACGCACATCAGATCGTAATAGCCGGAAAGGTCGGTGTAGAGCGCGTTGACGGACATGGTGGCCTAACGGTGAACGCTAAAGGAAAGAGGTGGCGCATGGTATACGAGCGCTTCGTATTTGAGAAGCCGGGTTTGGCTAGCCAACGGAGAGGGCGATGATACATATCGGAATTGAAACGCTGGAAGCGCAGGATGTGGTGGCGCTATTGGAAGAGCACTTGTCTGACATGCACGCCACTTCGCCGCCGGAAAGCGTGCATGCGCTGGACGTGACCGCGCTCAAGGCAGCCAACATCACCTTTTACAGCGCCCGCCAGAACGGCCAGCTGTTGGGCTGCGCGGCAATCAAGGCGCTGGGGGAGGGCCAGGCGGAGCTGAAGTCCATGCGTACCACGCCCGCTGCCCGCCAGCAGGGCGTGGGTGCCCGGCTGTTGACGCACGTGCTGGAAGAGGCCCGCGCTCGGGGCTATCACACCGTCTATCTGGAGACGGGCTCAATGGCTTTCTTCGAGCCCGCCCGCCGTTTATATGCTCGGTTCGGGTTCGAGTATTGCGGGCCGTTTGGCAGCTACCGGCTTGATCCCAATAGCTGTTTCATGCGGCTATGCCTGACGGAGGGCTAAAGAATCCTGGCGATTTTCCGATAATAGAAAGGTACGTCTTTTCTTAGCCACTAACGAGTCTGCCATGCCCAAATTACGTGCTCTGTTGTTGTCCGCTGCCCTGTTGATGCTTACCGCAACGGCTCAGGCATCTGTGCAGGCGGCAGAGGAGGCGGCGCTGGCGTGGTTGGTGAAGATCGATAACAGCGAGTATGAACAGGCATGGGAAGCCGCTTCGCCACTGCTGAGCACACCGCTTTCTGCCACTATGCTTGAACGCACCGTTGCACTGTCGCGCAAGGACTTTGGCTCGGTGCAATCGCGCCGCCGAGTGCGCGTTTCGCAGTACACCTCCATGCCCGGCGCTCAGCGGGGCGACTTCAAGGTCGTTACCTTCCAGACCCAGTTTGCCAACCGCCCGCGGGTGGTGGAAGTGGTGACCCCGCATCTGGAAAACGGCACCTGGCGGGTCAGCGGTTACTATATCGAGTGAGGGCTGGGCCAATCAGCCGCTAGCGCATCACACGATCATTCCCGCCAATGCCTGCATTATCAACACGATGACCAGCACCGCGCTGCCCAGCGCGAGGCTGGTCATCAGCGCATGGCGTTTCCACAGGGTTTCAACCCGTTTGCCATAGCGTTTCACCAGCCAGGCCAGCCCGTAGTAGCGCAGCCCGCGTGAGAGCAGCGCTGCCAGCACGAATAGCAGGATAGGGTAACCGGAAAGCCCGGCGGTAATCATGGCCACCTGGAAGGGGATGGGAAGAATGCCGATGGCCAGAATCGCGGCAAACCCGTAGCGGTTGAAGAAGCTCTGAAACGCCTGATAGCTCTCCTCCATGCCCATGAACTCGATAAACCAGGTCCCCAGCGATTGATAGAGCACCATGCCCACGCTATAGCCCACCAGCGACGCCACCAGGCAGCCCAGCGTGGTGGCCGTGGCAATCTCCCAGATCCGCTGTTTGTTCACCGCCATCAACGGGATCAGCACCAGCTCGATGGGCACGGGCAGGATGATGGTTTCCAGAAACGAGAGGGTGGCGATCAGCCAGAGCATGTGTTTGGAGCCGTTCAAACGCTCCAGCCAGTGCTGGGTACGGGTAGAGATCAGCGCCATCGTGTCCTCCTGACGTAAATGGCATGGCCGACTGGCGGCGGCGCACATGATGAATGTGCGGGGTTGTCGTGTAGAGTAGACTGTTGCGTACTCATTGACCGACGCACTTGGAGCGACTCACACGGAGTGACTCACATGAGTGATCATCATATCGTCATCATTCCGGCAGAGCCTCACTATCTGCCCACTGCGCAGCAGGTAGCCCAGGCCAAGGCTGCGTTGTGGCAGTGGATGCCCGAGGCAGAGAGTATAGACGAGCAGGTATCAGAGCATGTGATGTTTCATGACTGTGGCAGCAACTTCGAGTACGTGCGCTGTCACCTGTGCGCGCAAGAGCTGACCCTTCCTGAGTGGCATCTCGTGATGGATCAGGATTACGACGCACAGCGTGGCTTTGCGCTCCTTCCCCAGGCGCTGCCGTGCTGTGGCAGTGTCGCCAGCGTGCACCAGCTCGACTACTCCTTCCCCCAAGGGTTCGCTCGGTTTTCGCTCACGGCCATCAACCCCAGAACAGGGGCCATGAGCCCCCAACAGACCGAGTCGCTGCAACGCCACCTGGGGCAACCCTTGCGGGTGATTTACCGGCATGTGTAGTGCGCAAGATTCGGGTAGGTGTCGGGCCTTTCACTGGGTAAGCTTTAGCGAGCATCAGCCTCTTTTTGCCCCTTTGCCCGTGAGATGGACGCGATGAACGACTACGCCCGTATCGAAAAAGCCATGGCCTTCATGGTGGCCCACGCCGCCCAGCAGCCGAGCCTGGAGGCGGTGGCCGAGCAGGTACACTTGAGTGCGTTCCATTTTCAGCGGCTGTTCAGCCGCTATGTAGGGGTGAGTCCGAAGCGCTTTTTACAAGCGTTGACGTTGGCGCGGGGCAAGCAGTTGATTGCTTCTTCCCAGAGCCTTGCCGACACCGCCGAAGCGCTGGGGCTGAGCGGCGGCTCGCGGCTTTATGATCATTTCGTGACGCTGGAGGCGGTCACACCGGGGGAGTTCAAGCGCCAGGGGGAGGGCGTGGAGATTGCTTATGGGGTTCACCCCACGCCGTTTGGCCAGGTGCTGGTCGCCACCACCCCGAGAGGCATTTGCCGCATGGGCTTTTTGGCAGCGACACCCGAAGCGGAGATTCTGGCGCAGCTGGCCGCCGAGTGGCCGCGCTGTACCTTGCGCCACCAGCCGGACGCCACGCGTTACGCCGTCGAGGCGCTGTTCGAACCGCCGCGCCGCGCAGCGCCTGGGGCGCTTTCGCTGCATGTGCGGGGTACCAACTTTCAGCTCAACGTGTGGCGGGCGCTGCTGATGATCCCGGACGGGCAGCTTGCCAGCTACTCCCACATCGCCCAGTGGCTGGGGGCGCCGAAATCGTCTCGGGCGGTGGGTAACGCGGTGGGCGCCAACCCCGTGGCGCTGTGGATTCCCTGCCACCGGGTGATTCAGCAAAGCGGCGCCCTGGGTGGCTACCGCTGGGGGCTGGAGGTGAAACGCCAGGTGCAGGCCTGGGAAGCGGCCCAGCATCTGGAATCCTCGGAAAGCGCTTGAAGCGAGTGACCGGCTAGGGCCCAGCTAGCGCACGCTAATGTCCAAATATGGACCAGCCCGTGCGCTGCACGAACATCTCCAGGGCGCGCACCCCCAGAAGGCTGTTGCCGTAGCTATCCAGCCCTGGCGACCAGACGGCCAGCGAGCCGCGCCCCGGCGCAATGGCCAGAATGCCGCCGCCCACGCCGCTCTTGCCCGGCAAGCCCACACGGAACGCAAATTCCCCCGAGGCATCGTAGTGGCCACACATCATCATCAATGAGTTGATTCGGCGTGCCCGCTGGGGCGACACCACCCGCAGGTTGCTGGGGCGGTTGACGCCGTCGGAAGCCAGAAACAGCCCGGCGTGGGCCAGTTGCTCGCAGCTCATGGCGATGGCGCACTGGTGAAAGTAGGTGCCAAGCACTTTGTCCACGTCGTGGCGCAGCCGCCCAAAGGCTTTCATGAAGTGCGCCAGCGAGGCGTTGCGGTCCTTGTGCTGCATTTCCGAGGCGGCGACCTGATGGTCGAAGCAGATGCTGTTGTCGTCGGCGATATAGCGCACGAAGCTCAATATTTCGGCCAGGGTTTCCTTGGGGGCGTGGCCCATCATGATGGCATCTACCACCGCAATGGCCCCGGCATTGATGAACGGGTTACGCGGTTTACCGCTCTCGTGTTCCAGCTGCACGATGGAGTTGAAGGGGTCGCCGGAGGGTTCGCGGCCGACGTTGGACCACAGCGCATCGCCGAGCTTGCCCAGCGCAATGGTCAGGGTGAAGACCTTGGAAATACTCTGAATCGAGAACGGCGTGGCGGCGCAGCCCGCCGAGAAGCGCTCGCCCTCGACGGTGGCCAGGCTGATGGCAAACTGGTTGGGATCGACCTGGGCCAGTTGGGGAATGTAGTCGGCCACCTTGCCGCGCTCGGTGGCGTGGGATAGCTCGTCGGCAATCTCGTTCAGTAGCGTTTGCATCTCGGGGTCATCGCTCGCTTCAAGAGCCGCTACCCTAGCGGAAAACGAGCAGTCTGTCTGCCCGTTATCCGGCCCTTCCACGCCGCACCTTGTGCAGCCTGAGGACGCGCGATTTAATGGACGGATATTCAGCAACTGCGTAGGCCGAGAAGACGCCATGACCACACTGATGATTCAAGGCACCACCTCGGATGCAGGCAAAAGTACCGTGGTGGCGGGGCTGTGCCGTGTTTTGCAGCGCCGGGGGTTCTCGGTGGCTCCGTTCAAGCCCCAGAACATGGCGCTCAACAGCGCCGTGACCATCGATGGCGGAGAGATTGGCCGCTCCACTGCGCTTCAGGCCCAGGCGGCGGGGGTGATGCCGCACAGCGACATGAACCCGGTGCTGCTCAAGCCGGAAACGGACCGGGGTGCCCAGGTGATCCTGCGGGGCAAGGTACATGGCCATATGGATGCGCTGGATTATCACGCCTTCAAGCGTACCGCCCAGGAGAGCGTGATGGCCGCCTGGCAGGCGTTGTCCCAGCGCCATGAGGTGATCATTGCCGAAGGGGCGGGGAGCCCGGCAGAGATCAATCTGCGCAAGGGGGATATCGCCAACATGGGCTTTGCCGAAGCCGTGGATTGCCCGGTACTGCTGGTGGGCGATATCGACCGTGGTGGGGTGTTTGCCCAGCTGGTGGGCACCCTGGCGCTGCTGAGCGACAGCGAGCAGGCGCGGACCAGGGGGTTCATCATCAACCGTTTTCGGGGGGATATCGGGTTACTGGAGCCGGGGCTCGAGTGGCTGACGGCGCGCACCCGCAAGCCGGTACTGGGTACGTTGCCCTATCTGCCCGGGCTGCTGTTGGATGCCGAAGACAGCATTGGCACGGTGCAGGCAGAAAAACAGCGCGACACCCTGAATGTCATCGTGCCTGCCTTGCCACGCATCAGTAACCACACCGACTTCGACGCCTTGCGCCTGCACCCGCAGGTATCGTTGAGCTTTATCGGGCCGGACCAGCCGATACCGGCAGCTGATGTGATCATCCTGCCGGGCAGTAAAAGCACCGCCAGCGACCTGGCCTGGCTGAAGCGCCAAGGGTGGGAGGCTGCCATTGCCAGGCACTTGCGTTACGGGGGCAAGGTGCTGGGCATTTGCGGCGGTTTTCAGATGCTGGGGGAGTGGGTGGACGACCCCGAAGGGCTGGAGGGAGCCGCCGGACGGGTGGCGGGCCTGGGCTGGCTGGCGCTTTCGACGCGCATGGCCTCGGCCAAGCAACTGCGCAACGTGCACGGAGTGCTGGCCGGTAGCCAGGTGCCGGTGAGCGGCTACGAAATCCATCACGGCGTGAGTGAGGGCAAGGCGCTGGAGCGCCCGCTCTTCGAACTGGGCGGCCATTTTGATGGGGCCATCAGCGAGGATGGGCAAGTGTTGGGGACCTACCTGCACGGGTTGTTCGACCACCCCGATGCCTGTCAGGCCTTGCTGGAACGGTTGGGGCTGACCAGCGCCAGTCGCATCGATTACACCGCCCACCGTGAACAGGCGCTGGATCGCCTGGCCGATACGCTGGAGGCGCACCTGGATATCGAAGCAATACTGGCCTTGCTGAGGTGAAGGCAAACATTTACTTTTCTGGGCTTGCTTTGCGTGCCCGCTTGGCCATCAGGGTAATTTCTACCTGGCTGCCACCGCAGATATGCGGGGATTCGGTGCAAGTTCGTGCGGGGTAGCGTCCTGGTTCAAAGAAGTCAGCATAGACGCTGTCCAAAGCGCTAATCTGTTTCAGATCCGCCAAGTGAACATCTACCCTCACGACATCCGCGAGGCTACCGCCTTCCTGCACCAGCATGCGTTCCAGCTCACGCATCACCAAACGGGTCTCTTCTTTCACATCACCACGGGCTACGTCGCCATTGGAGAGATCGGCCACGGTAAGGCCAGAGATAAACGCGTAGTGGTCGTCGATTACCATGTGGCTGCCCGGAAAGTCGGGTTTAGGCAGAGTAGGATCGTTGATGAACTGTGTCATGTGTTCTCCTTGGCAATACAAACATGCCTTGCCCATAGTGCGACTGTGCAATAACCACTGGATTCCATCGAAACAGGCTGGTGTCTCCCCGCGCTTTGCTCTACGCTGGCGGGCTTTTATAGCCCGCTCAGCGCTTATTGAAGGGCGGGGTAGATGAACGCAACGAGAGGGCGTCATGAAGGTAGTCCATGTAAGTGAACGTGCCCAGCGGGATGCGTGTTTGGCCAAATTATGTGCTGAAGTCTATGGCCAGGCGGCAGGGTTGACGCCGCTGGTGGTCTTCACCGGTACTCGGAACGTGCTGTTTGCCCAGGAAGGCGCGCGCTTGCTGGCGGGGGTGGATGGCAACGGCAAGCCGCTGGCCCTGGCGCTGCTGGTGCTGGACGAGAAAGGCCAGGGCATGACCGTCACCCATGCCTGCGAGCTGGTGGAAGGGGCCAAGGCCCGTCTGCTGAGCGAACTGAGCCTGAAGGCGCCGCTACGTGTCGAGGTGAGCAGTGAGCAGGAAGAGGCGTTCTACCAGCAGTGCGGTTTCAAGCACTGGTGGACCACGGCGCAGGGCCAGCGCGTTGGGCTCGTGGCGCGCCATCCTGCCAGTCATGTGGAGGAGCTGGCGCCCACCCTGGAGCTGGACGAGGCGTTGATTCTGCGTCGTTTCAAGCACGACGCGGCCGCTTTCGGCCAAGCCAAGGAAGCCTTCCTGGCGGGCTTGAATCAGTTCCCGACGTCTTTGTAGCCTTCAGGTGGAACGGCGTGTTCCACGTTTGAGAACCTGTTTGCACGTTGTTGTCACGAAGCGTCGTCAAGTTCAGGGTAAAATGGCTTCCTCAATAGTGATGGTTATGAGGAATTTGCATCATGGCGCTTGCGATCATGGATTCGACGTCTCGTTACGGCCTGGTGAGTCGTGCGTTGCACTGGGGCATGGCCCTGCTGTTCGTTTGGCAATTCAGTGGCGCTGGGGCACGGGTGCTGCTGGAAGATACGGCCATTGAAAGCTTCTTGTGGGGCACTCATCGAAACGTTGGCGTGCTGCTGATGACGCTGGTGGTGCTGCGGGCGCTCTGGGCGTTGGCCAATGCCTCGCGCCGCCCGCCTGCCGTGAGCGTCATGGCCAAGCTGGGCCATCTGGCACTCTATGGCCTGATGATCGCGGTACCCACCATTGCGCTGATTCGTCAGTACGGCTCGGGGCGGCCGCTGGAGGTATTCGGCGTGCCGCTGATGTCGGGAGGCGGTGAGCGCGTGGAGTGGATGATCAACCTGGGCGGCTTGCTGCACGGTGAGCTTGGCTGGGCGCTGCTGGTACTGGTGCTGGGCCATATCGGCATGGCGGTGCTGCACCGCCGCTTGACGGGCCACAGCCTGATGACCCGCATGGCATAGCTTGCGCGCCCGTTCAGCATAGCGTCCATAAAAACGGCGTGCCTCCTGGGCACGCCGTTTTTTGTGCGCTGCAGTTGTGGTGAACAGTCGTGGTGAATAGACGTCCGCTACTTGGCCAGGTCACGCATGGCGTTTTCCAGCCCCTCCAGGGTCATGGGGTACATGCGGTCGTCGATCAGCTCGCGGATCAGGGTGGTCGAGTAGGTGTACTCCCAGGCGCGGGGTGGCATGGGGTTCAGCCACGCCAACCGGGGGAATTTATCGGCCAGCCGTTTGAGCCACACTCCGCCCGCTTCGTCGTTGAAGTGCTCCACGCTACCGCCACGGTGGGTGACCTCGTAAGGCGACATGGCGGCGTCGCCGACGATGACCACTTGGTAATCCGCGCCGTAGGTGTGCAGTACGTCCATGGTAGGGATACGCTCGTTACCACGACGCAGGTTGTTTTTCCAGACGCCTTCGTAGAGGCAGTTATGGAAGTAGTAGTGCTCCAGGTGCTTGAATTCGGAGCGTGCCGCAGAAAAGAGCTCTTCGCATACCCGGATGTGGTCGTCCATGGAGCCGCCCACGTCCAGAAACAGCAGCACCTTGACCGCATTGTGGCGCTCCGGGCGCATCTGGATATTGAGCAGCCCGGCATCGCGGGCGGTTTCGCGAATGGTGCCGTCCACATCGAACTCGTCCCTGGCGCCCTGGCGGGCGAATTTGCGCAGCCGTCGCAGGGCCATTTTGATGTTGCGGGTGCCCAGCTCCAGAGAGTCGTCGTAATCGCGAAAGCGTCGCTCGTCCCACACTTTGGTGGCGCGGCGGTGGCGGGAGCCATCTTGCCCAATTCGAATGCCTTCCGGGTTGTAGCCGTAGGCCCCAAAGGGGCTGGTGCCGCCGGTGCCAATCCACTTGTTGCCCCCCGCGTGGCGCTCTTTCTGCTCTTCCAGGCGCTTCTTGAAGGTCTCGATGAGCTCTTCCAACCCGCCCAGCGACTCGATCCTGGCTTTCTCTTCATCGGTGAGTTGTTTCTCGAACTCGCGGCGCAGCCACTCGTCGGGAATCAGCGCTTCGATGGCGGCGTCCATGTCCTCGATGCCCTTGAACCAGGCGGCAAAAGCCCGATCGAAGCGGTCGAAGTGGCGCTCATCCTTCACCATGACCGTGCGCGCGACTTGGTAAAATGCCTCCATATCGGCAAACACCACGCCACGCTCCACCACGGCGTGAAGGTCTAAAAGCTCCCGCAGTGAAACGGGTACGCCTGCGCGTTTCAGGGTCTCGAACAAGCCGATGAACATGGCTTAGCGCCCGCTGTTCTTCTGGCGGCGCATCATGAACGCCAGGCGTTCCAGCAGGTGGGTGTCCTGCTCGTTCTTTACCAGCGCGCCGGCCATGGGCGGCAACGCCTTGGCGGGGTCACGATGATACAGCGCTTCCTGGGCCAGCTCGTCGGCCATCAACAGCTTGAGCCAATCGACCAGCTCGGAAGTGGAAGGCTTCTTTTTCAGCCCTGGAGCGCTGCGCAGGTCGAAAAAGACCTCCAGCGCCTCGCTGGCGAGCCTGGGGGCAATGTCGGGAAAGTGAACGTCGACGATGGCCTGCATGGTCTCGCGGTCGGGGAACTCGATGTAGTGGAAGAAGCAGCGGCGCAGGAAGGCGTCCGGCAGCTCTTTTTCGTTGTTGGAGGTGATGACGATGATCGGGCGCTGTTCGGCGCGGATGGTCTCGCCGGTTTCATAAACGTGAAACTCCATACGATCCAGCTCCTGGAGCAGGTCGTTGGGGAATTCGATGTCTGCCTTGTCGATTTCGTCGATCAACAGCACGACACGCTCACCGGCGGTGAAGGCTTCCCAGAGCTTGCCGGGCTTGATGTAGTTGCCGACGTTCTCGACGCCTTCCACGCCCAGCTGCGAGTCGCGCAGGCGGCTCACCGCATCGTATTCGTAGAGCCCCTGAGCTGCTTTGGTGCTGGACTTGATATGCCAGGTGATCAGCCGAGTGCCCAGCGAAGCCGCCAGCTCTTCGGCCAGCAGCGTCTTGCCGGTGCCCGGCTCACCCTTGATGAGCAGCGGGCGCTGGAGTACCACGGCGGCATTCACCGCCTGCTTAAGCGCGTCGGTTGCGATGTAAGAAGAAGTGGATTCAAACGCCATGGGAGAGCCTCGGCTTGTCGAAAGCGGGTTTATAAAAGGGTAAACGAATTCAAACAAGTGTACGTGAGGCTGACCCTTCCGGCCAAGCGCCCATGGCTCAGCGCGTATTAACGCTGTTCAACCACGAGTGCTATTGGCGCGACTTTATATTCCGTTTCCCGACAACTGGCCGGTGTTTGCCCCGAAAAACAAAGTGGGCGACTGGCTGGAAATGTACACAAAAGTGATGGAGCTCAACTATTGGAGTTCCACCACCTGCGATAATGCACGCTTCGATGAAGCTGCAGGCGAGTGGGTGGTGAACGTCAAGCGCAACGGTGAGCAGATCACGCTACGTCCGAAACAGCTGGTGATGGCCACCGGCATGTCGGGCATGCCCAACATCCCCAAATTTCCGGGCGCGGAGTGTTTCGAAGGCGAGCAACAGCACTCCAGCCAGCATCCGGGGCCAGACGCCTACGCCGGTAAAAAGTGCGTGATCGTGGGGTCGAACAACTCGGCCCACGACATTGCGGCGGCTCTCTGGGAGCACGATGCCGATGTCACCATGCTTCAGCGCTCTTCGACGCATATCGTCAAGTCGGACTCGTTGATGGAAGAGGTGCTGGGGCCGCTCTATTCGGAAAATGCGGTGGCGGGTGGCCTGACCCATGACAAGGCCGACCTGCTGTTTGCGTCGATTCCCTACAAGGTGCTGCCCGATTTCCAGCGGCCAGTCTTCGCCGCCATCAAGCAGCGTGATGCGGCGTTTTATCGTATACGCCACGGGCTATGGCTCGATGAATGGCTGGGCGGCACTACTCGCACTACTTGGCGCTGCAGTTGAAAGCGCGTATGGAAGGCCTGGAAACTCCCGTGTACGGGCTTCAGCCGGTACATCATGTGTCTTGATAGGAAGGACTAGTCATGAGTCAAACCAATATGCAAGCAGCGGTGTGGTATGCAGCCAGGGATCTTCGCGTGGAGCAGGTGCCTGTGCCTACCATTAACGATCCTCACTCGGTGAAGGTGAAAGTAGCCGCCTGTGGGATTTGCGGCAGCGATTTGCATGAATACTCCGCCGGGCCGATTTTTATCCCGGTGGGCAAGCCGCACCCCATCAGCGGCGAACAGGCGCCCATCATCATGGGCCATGAGTTTGCGGGGGAAGTGGTGGAGGTCGGTGAAAAAGTCACCCGCGTGAAAGTGGGGGATCGCGTCGCCATCGAGCCGATCCTATCGCCCAACAAGGATGGCGCTTACCAGATGGAGCGCTACAACCTGACGCCGCTGCTCGGCTTCCACGGCCTTTCCGGTGGCGGCGGTGGCTTTTCCGAGTTCACCGTCATGGGCGAGCACATGGTGCACAAACTGCCGGATGACCTGAGCTTCGAGCAGGGAGCCTTGGTGGAGCCCGCCGCCGTGGCGCTGCATGCGGTGCGCCAGAGCTGCCTGAAGGCCGGGGATAGTGCTGCGGTGTTCGGTGCAGGGCCGATTGGCCTGATGACCATCGAGGCCCTCAAGGCCGCCGGGGCTGCGCAGATCTACGCAATAGAAGTCGCGCCATCCCGCAAAGCCAAAGCCGAAGCGTTGGGAGCCATTGTGGTCGACCCACAGCAAGAAGACGCCGTGGAGAAGCTGCACGCATTGAGTAAGGGTGGGGTCGATGTGGCGTTCGAAGTCACCGGCATTCCCGCCGTGCTCAACCAGGCGCTGCACAGTACCCACGAAGGCGGCGAAGTGGTGGTGGTGAGCATTTGGGAGGGGGACGCCAGCTTCCAGCCCAATGACCTGGTCATCAAGGAGCGCACCATGAAAGGCATCATTGCCTATCGGCATGTCTATCCGGCGGTGATGGCGTTGATGCAGCGAGGCTACTTCCGGGCCGAAGACATGGTCACCCAGCGTATTCCTCTGGCCAACATCGTCGAAGAGGGCTTCGAAGCGTTGTTGAGCGACAAGGCGCAGGTGAAAATCATCGTCACGCCCTAGGGACGCCTTTGGTCACCCGCAAAGGCCATCTTCGGATGGCCTTTTTTGGCATGAGCGGGTCGCTACTCGGCGTAGATCATTTTGCGGGTCATGCCGCCGTCGGCCACGATGTTTTGACCGGTGATGAACCCGGCCTCGTCGGACAGCAGAAAGCGCGTCAGGGCAGCGATGTCTTTGGGCGTGCCCACGCGCCCAGCCGGGTGTTGGTCACGATCGATGGCGCGGTGCTCCACCGGCTGCTGGCGGCTGGGCTTTTGCCAGTCGCCCACTTCGATCCAGCCTGGGCTGATGGCGTTGACGCGAATGTTCGGGCCAAGGCTCACGGCAAGCGCATGGGTGAGGGCCACGATGCCACCTTTGCTGGCCGCATACGCTTCGGTGTCGGGTTCGGATTGAAGGGCTCGGGACGAGGCCATCAGCACGATACTGCCACCATGAGGCCGCAAATACGCCGCCCCATGCTTGGCGCACAGGAATGCGCCGGTGAGGTTGGTATTCAAGTAGGCTTGCCAGGTTTCCAGTGGCAGCTGTTCGATCGTGCCATGAAACGGGTCGGCGATGCCCGCGTTGTGGACGATGCCATCCAGCCTGCCAAAGTGTTCCACGGTGCGTTCAAGCGTGCGGGCAATGTGTTCCTCTTGGCTGACGTCAGCTTCCAGAGCCAGTAGCTGGTCGTACTGTTTCAACCGCTGCGTCGCAGCGCGCAGCGCTTCTGCATCGATGTCGACGATGGCCACCTGGTGGCCGTTGGAGAGGAGTTCATTCGCAATGCCCAGACCAATCCCCTGGGCACCGCCGGTCACATACACTGCTTTACGCTGCACCATGACAATTTTACCGCCTGAAGGCCAAGTGAATAGGGGAAACGTGCGTTAGCGGAGCCAAATGTAAAATATCTATACAGCTAAAGACAGCACCTACTTTAATGCATAGAGTTAAACATGTTGAAGGATATCAAACGCTCCGTAAGCGTCGGGTCAAGGGTGTGTGAAAGCCAATTGAGAGGTTGACCATGGTGGAGAGTGAACAGGCTCGGCTTCAGGCACTGCATGATCTGGCGCTATTGGATACGCCACCCGAAGAGCGCTTCGATCGCTTTACACGGCTCGCCGTTCAGCTATTTGGGGTCGATATCGCGCTCGTCTCACTGGTGGACGAGGAGCGGCAGTGGTTCAAGTCCCACCAAGGGCTCGCGCTGACACAAACCTGTCGAGAAGAGTCCTTGTGTGCCCACGCCATTCAAACTGATGGCATTTTTGAAGTGGCAGGGCGGGCAGGAGTTTGCGTGTACGCTCTCGGCCGGCATGGTATGCAGTCTGGACGTGGCAGAGAGTGACAGGGAGCGGTTACTGGTGCTGGCCGACGAAGCGCTCTATCGCGCCAAACGCGGTGGGCGCAATCAGGTGTGCAGCTGATACCGTTTGGGGCCAAGCGTCGTTATGAAGCATAAACCTGAGTTCCTGCGCACCATTGGTGCGAACCATGCTTCCTGGCGCTGAGGATCCTACGAGAAACAGGTGTAAATTTTTATAAGATGTTGTTTTTAATTTATTTATATAATATTGGCACGTTGCTCGCTATATATTAGGCAAGCGGCAAATGAATAGAGTCTTCACCGTTAGCCTGACCCGCGGATTATCGAAGCTCTCCCTTCTTTGTCATGCCGATGCGACCTGTCGCACGGTACAACGAGTGAGCTGGCGTGCTCCACCTGGGTCCCCTTCGGGGGACTTTTTTTATGCCTGTCGTTTTTCATCCTGTCGTTTGGCTACGATGGGTATCGGGGCAACTTGCCCAGATACCCACCGTGGGGGCACCTGCGTGTCTGATGGTATGCCTCTTTAAAAAAGCTATCAGAGACCAAAAACCTATAATAAAATTTCACAGGAAATTTGGAAACAGTGTTCGTATGGTATATGTTGTATAGGATAGCTGGTGTGATCCGGCACTTACCCCCCAAGGAAGACGCAAGAGGATACCCTGATGAGCAAATTGAAACTGATGACTGCCGCCGTTGTTTCTGCCAGCGCTGTCATGGCAAGCCAAGCCGTCATGGCCTACGAAGCGGGTGATGTGTTCGTCCGTGGCGGTGTTGCCCAAACAGATACTGGTTCCGGCAACGGCAACGTGGGCGATGCGGACCTGAACGTGCAAAGCGCCCGTGGCTTTACCTTTGGTGCGGGTTACCTGTTCACCGACAAGATCGGTATGGAGCTGAACAGCTCCGAGAAATTCGAGCATGACCTCAACACGCGCCCGGGTGGCGACGTAGGCAGCGTTGATCGCCTGCCGGTAAACCTGCTGGTCAATTACTACCCGATGGGTGGCCTGGATTCTCGCGTCCAGCCCTATGTGGGCGTGGGCCTCAACTACACTCGTTTCTCGGGTGAGCCGGAAGGCCTGAGCGTGGACAGCAGCTATGGCGTCATCGGTCAGGCAGGACTTGATTTGGCTGTCACCGAAAACATCATGCTGAACGGCTATGTGAGCTACGCCGACGTCAACTCCGACATCAACCTGGATGGCACTGGCCGTGTAGGTGAAGTGGACATCGAGCCTGTCACCGTAGGCGGTGGTATTACCTATCGTTTCTAAGCCTATCGTTTCCAAGTCTGGCGGTTAATCGCCAAGGTACGCCCGGTTCCTTCATTGGAACCGGGCGTTTTTTTACCTGGCACTAATGTGTTTGTGTCAGGTTGTCGCAGCCGCTTTCCGTGATCACGATGTTGTCTTCGATGCGGATACCGCCGCAGGCGGCCAAAGCGTCCACCGCGGCCCAGTTGACGGCAATTCCCTGCTGGCGCAGCGGTGCCAGCAGCATGGGAATGAAGTAGAGCCCGGGTTCGATGGTGACCACCATGCCGGGGCGCAGCGTGCGCGTCAGGCGTAGCGCCGGATGTTGCGGTGGCGGCGGCGCTGGCGTGCCATCGGGGTGCATCAGCCCCGCCACGTCATGCACCTGGATGCCCAGCGAGTGTCCCAAGCCATGGGGGCAGAACGCTCGGGTCACGCCCAGCTCGATAGCGCTCTCCGCGCTGCCTTCGTACAGCCCGTGCTGCACCAGAATTTCGGCCAGATAGCGGTGCATCTGCTCGTGGAGTGACACGAACTCCACGCCTGGCGCGGCGTGCTGAATCAATTGATCTTTCAGGTGGTGCAGGGCAGTGACCAACTCGCCAAAGGCGGCCGGCGCGTCAGCGCCTGCGTGGGTGCGGGTGATGTCCGCGGCGTAGCCGCGAAAGCGTCGCCCGGCATCCACCAACAAGCTGTGGCGCTGGCTGGGGGCGCTCAGGTCATAATGCTGATAATGCAGTACGCCAGCGTGCTGATTGAGCCCGATGATGTTCTGGTAGGGCACGTCCGACTCGCGCTGACGGCTGGCTTGCAGGTAGGCCAACTGAATGTCCAGCTCGCTGGCGGCGCCCACAAACGCCGCCTTGGCGGCCTGATGCCCGGCAACGGCCAGACGATTGGCTTCCCTCAGGCAGGCAATCTCATAGGCGGTCTTGTACATGCGCAGCTCATCCAACGCACGGACGAGGGCGGCGGGGTGCAGCTGTGCGGAGTTGGCGAGCACAGAAACGCTCTCCAGGGTCTCGATATCACCAATCACGGCTGCGTTGCCCGCTAGCGGCGGGGTGATCTTGTCGCTGCACAAATGCACGTCGAATTCGGCTACCCACGGCTCTTCCGGCAGTTGGGTGGGCAAGTGCCAGAAATCGGCTGGCGCGTAGATATAGAGCTGAGGCCGCTGACCGGGCTGCACCACGATCCAGCTGTGCTGAACATCGGCCAACCCTACCCAGTGGGTGAAATGCCCGTAGGCCTGAAAGGTGGTAGTGTGATCATCGGCAAAATGGTAGCGGGCGTGGCCGCTGTAAATGGCCAGACAATCCAGCCGATGGTGCTCAAGCAACTGGCTATAAGCCTGGCGAAGATGCGCGATATGCTCACGCTGTCGTGCGTTCAGTGATGCAGACATGGGGTTTCCTTTAGGGTCGTAGGGGAGGGAGCTCGCTCCATAAGCTGTCCAGCTCTGCGTGGTGGTGTTGGTGGTGACGGTACAGCCTCAACTCCATGGGCACGTCCCAGCGGCTGTCGCCTGCGCGCACCAGTTGGCCGCTAGCCAGTTCGCTGGCCACGTTGCGTTCGGGTAGCCAGCTCATGCCGTAGCCCAACAGTACCAGTTCCTTGATGCCTGCGGCGTAGAGGTTCTCGCTCTGCGCGGTCAGGTAGGTCGGATGGGGAAGGCGGGCAAGGTGTGCCTTGACCGCCGAACCCAACAGCCCGCGTTTGGGGTAGGCAAGCCAGGGCACCGGCTGCTGGCGCGTGCCAGGTAGCTGCGTGCAGGGCGACCCATCGCTGGTCAGGCCCGTCACGGGTATCAGCCGCTCCTGGCCAATGACGCGATAGGTACTGCTGCTGGTGTCGATGTCCAGATCGCAGCGGCCCACGGGCCAGTAGCAGATGGCCAGATCACATTCGGCCCTGGCCAGTGCCTGAAAATAGTCGCTGGCCACCCAGCCCGTGGCGCGCAAGTAGGGCTGCACACGCTCTTGCCAACCCTGTTGGGCCAGCCATTCGGGCAAAAAGTGGGCCAGCAGACTTTGTGGGGCAGCCACCATGATGCGGCGCTGTTGGCCAGCGCTGATCGCCCGAACGCGCTCTCTGGTGAGGCGCACGCGCTCGGTGACCTGTTCGCAGAGCGTCAGGAACTCTTCTCCCGCTGGGGTCAACGACAGTGGCAGGGTCTGTCGGTTGATCAACGTCACGCCCATTTCCTCTTCCAGCAGCTTGATGCGCCGTGAAAAAGTAGGCTGTGTCACGTGCTGCTCGTCGGCGGCGCGGGAGAAGTGTCGCGTTCTGGCCAGGGCAATGAAGTCTTCTAGCCAGCGAATTTCCATGCCTTACCTCGCAAGACGGCCCCGCGTGAGGCCTGAAGAAAGCGGGCCATTACAAGCGCCCCTCCTCAACAGCGTGGCACGCCACGCGAGTGCCGTCATCCTGTGTTTGCAATGCCGGAATCTCCTGCTTGCAGCGGGCATTGGCATGGGGGCAGCGGCCATGAAAGACACAGCCGCTAGGCAGGTTGACCGGCGTCGGCACTTCACCCGAGAGGCGAATGTGCTGGGGTCGGTCATCTTCCAGCCGAGGAATCGCCGACAGCAGCGCCTGCGTATAGGGATGGCGCGGCTTGGCAAACAGCGTGGCCGTGGTGGCGACTTCACACACTGTGCCCAGGTACATCACCGCCACGCGGGTGCCGAAGTGCTCGACCACCGCCAGGTCGTGGGTGATGAACAGGTAGGTGAGGTGGCGGTCGCGCTGGGCATCCATCAGCAGGTTCAGCACCTGGGCCTGGATCGACACGTCCAGAGCCGAGATGGGCTCGTCGGCCACGATGAATTCCGGGTCCACGGCCAGCGCCCTGGCGATGGCGATGCGTTGGCGCTGCCCACCGGAAAACTCATGGCCAAAGCGCTTGCCCCAGTCCGGGTCGATGCCCACCGAGCGCATCACTTCTTCCACCTTGTCGAGAATCTGCTGACGGTTCCAGTCTGGGTGGTGCAGGCGCAGCGGCTCTTCCAGCGTCTGCTGGATCGTCATGCGCGGGTTCAGCGACGCGTAGGGGTTCTGGAAAATCATCTGCATGCGCTTGCGATAAGGCAGCAGTTGACGGGTGGAGAGATGGTCGATGCGCTCGCCGCCGTAACGAATTTCGCCTTCGGAGGGGGTAATCAGCCCCATCACCGTGCGTGCTACGGTGGATTTACCGCAGCCGGATTCGCCGACTACGCAGAGCGCTTCGCCACGCTTGATCTCCAGGTTGACCCCGTTGATGGCGTGCACGTACTCCTGATGACGAACCAGCTTGCCGCCCTTGAAGCGCAGCTGCTCGAGAAAGTCGCCCGATAGCGAAAAGCGCTTTTTCAGATCGCGTATTTCCAGCAGCGTATCGCTGGCCGTAGCGGGAGCGGTCGTTGGGCGTGTGTCGGCCTGGGCATTCATAGGCTCTCCTCCTTCAGGCGGCGATCTTCGAGCATTTCAGCCACCATATGGCAGGCAACGCGGCAGTTGCCTGACTCCACGAACGTGGGCACCTGCTGAGTACACGCCGGGCGCGGCTGACCGTCGCTGCGCAGGATAAAGTCGCAGCGGGGATGAAACGCGCAGCCGGTGGGCAAGTTGGAAAGCGACGGCATGCTGCCCCGAATCTGATTCAGTTTTTCGCCGGGGGTAGCCATCTGGGGCAGGGCGTTGATCAGCCCCTGGGTGTAGGGGTGCTGGGGGTCATTGATGATTTCACGGGTCGGCCCCTGCTCGATCACGCGGCCTGCGTACATGACCAGCATGCGCTGGGTGACCTGGCTGACGACGCCCAAGTCGTGGGTGATCAGGATCAGGCCCACGTTGTGCTGCTCGCAAAGCTCCAGCAGCAGCGCCATGATTTCCGCCTGGATGGTGACATCCAGCGCGGTGGTCGGCTCATCGGCAATGATGATGTCGGGGTCCAACAGGAGCGCAATGGCGATGATGATACGCTGGCGCATGCCGCCGGAAAGCTCGTGGGGGTATTGGTCCAGGCGCTTTTCCGGCGACGGGATCTGCACCTGTTTGAGCTTGTCCAGAGCAATGGCCCGGGCCTCGCGGGTGGAGATGCGGCGGTGCGCTTTCAGGCACTCGACCATCTGCTCACCGATCGAGAGCACCGGGTTGAGGGTCATCATCGGGTCCTGGAAGATCATCGAGATACGATTGCCGCGCACCTTGCGCAGGCCCCGCTCGGACATGGTGTTGAGGGTTTTACCCTCGAAGGTGATGCTGCCACCGGCAATGAATCCGGGCCGTGCGATCAGGTTGAGCAGTGAAAAGGCTGCCACCGATTTGCCCGCGCCGGATTCACCGACGATGCCTAGCCGTTCGCCTCGCTCCAGGGTGAAGTTGACATCCCGTAAGGCGCGGACTTCACCCTGACGCAGGGCAAAGCGAACATCCAGTTGTGAGACTTCAAGAAGTGCCATGGTGTCTTCAGCCTTTATACAGTCGTGGGTTCATGACATCGCGCAGCCAGTCGCCCAGCAGATTGATCGACAGCACCAGCACCACCAATACCGCGCCGGGCATCATGGTGATCCACCAGGAGCCGGATTGAATGTAGTCGAAGCCCGCCTTGATCAACGAACCCAGCGACGGGTGGGTTTCCGGCATGCCCAGCCCCAGAAACGACAGCGCCGCTTCGGAGATGATCGCGTTGGCGATCTGAACGGTGGAGATGACGAAGATCGGCGACAGCGTATTGGGAAGCACATGACGGAACATGATGCGTCGGCTGCGCAGCCCCATGACGCGGGCGGCGTCCACGTACTCCTGGTTCTTCTCTGCCAGTACCGATGCGCGCACGGTACGCGCATACTGCGGCCATTCGGCGAGTCCGATGATCAGAATCAGCATGAGCACGGCGTACTGGCTGTAGAAGGCGCTGCCCATGGTGGCTTTCACCACGGCACCGACCACGATGGCCACCATCAGCGTCGAGAACGACAGCTGAATGTCTGCCAGGCGCATCAGGAAGGCATCGACTCGCCCGCCCAGATAACCGGCCATCAGGCCAAAGGTCACGCCCAGCAGGGCTTGCAGTGCCACCGCGCCAAAGCCGATCAGCAGCGATACCCGCGTGCCGTACAGAATGATCGACCACAGGTCGCGCCCCTGGGCATCGGTGCCCAGGGTGTAGCGCTCGTCGGCTCCGTCGATCCAGAACGGCGGCAGTTCCGACGACATGATGTCGATCTGGCGCAGGTCGTAGGGGTCGGTAGGGGCCAGCAGTGGCGCCGCGAAGGCCGCCACCACCAGGCAGATGAACACGGCCAGGCAGAGCTGAGCGGTACGGTCGCGCTTGAAGCTGTACCACAGGAAAGAGTCGCGCAAGCGCTCCCAGCGGCTGGGGGCTGAGGGAGGAGTGGACGTTGTCATGCGGGCTTACCAGTCAGTTTAACGGTGGGATTCACGAAGCCGTAGATCAAATCCACGATGGTGTTGGTCACCACGAAAATGACCCCGACGATCATCAGATAAGTGACGATCAGCGGAATGTCGGCGTGGTTGATGGCATCCAGGAACATCAGTCCCATGCCCGGCCACTGGAACACGGTTTCGGTCAGAATGGTATAAGCCACCATGGTACCGATCTGAACGCCCCCCACGGTAATCACCGGGAGCATGGTGTTTTTCAGCGCATGCACGAAGTAGACCCGGCGCATGGAAATACCCTTGGCGCGGGCATACTTCACGTACTCCGATTGCAGTACTTCCATCATTTCGGCGCGAATCAGGCGGATGAACAGCGGCAGCATGATGGAGGCCAGCGAGACTGCAGGCAGCACCAGGTGCTTGATGCCGTCCCAGGTGACCAGGTTGGTATCCCAGTGGCCGACCACGTGGACCAAATCATAGCCACGGCCAAAGGAGGGCATGTTGCCCTGGGTAGAGAGCGCGCTGTTCAGCCAGGCGCCCCAGGCGGTGCCCTCCGGGAACAGCGAAACGGTCATGCCGATGGAGAAAATCTGGATCAGTACGATGGCGGTCAGGAACACCGGTATCGAAATGCCGATGATCGAGGCCCCCATGAAAAAGCGTGACACGGGGGAGCGCGGTTTGATGGCGCTGTATACCCCGATGGGAACAGAGAACAATACGATGATCAGCGTGGCCGCGAACACCAGCTCGAGGGTAGCAGGCAAGTGGCGAGCAATCACCTCCAGCGCCGGTTCACGGTAGAAATAGGAGTAGCCGAAATCGCCCTGAAGGGCGTTTCTGGCGAAGCGTGCGTATTGCACCAGGAAGGGGTCGTTGAGCCCCAGCCGTTCGCGAATGGCTTCACGTTCACTTTCGGGGACCGACTGTCCGACCATCTGCTGTACAGGGTCACCCAGGTTATCCTGGATGGCGAAGGCCAGTACACTGATGACAAACATCACCAATATTGCGTGCATCAGCCGCTTGATTAGAAAAGCAATCATGGCGTACGCCACCTGTGTGGAAAGTTTCACTAAACATCAGGGCAAGGCATGACGCTGCCCGGCGGGTCGCGTCATGCACGACGCTTCGCCCTCCAGAATCCTGGAGAGCGAAGCGTCCTTGCGTGGGTTATGTCGTTAAGGGGTGATTAACGCGTAATCACCAGATCGCCCAGGTAGGGGAAGTCGGTGGCGTTGACCACCGGCTCGATGTCGATGCCGTCAGCGGCGGCATAGGCCAGGTTCTGCCAATGCAGCATGATGAAACCAACGTCTTCGTACAGCATGGCTTCGGCTTCACGCAGCATTTCACCGCGTTTTTCCAGATCGGTCTCACTGTCGGCCTGGGTTACCAGCGCATCGATTTCTTCGTTGCAGTAGCTGCCGTAGTTGTACTGACCGGCACCGCTCTCGGTGTCGATGCAGAACGACAGGTACTGGAAGAAGTTGGCGGTGTCTTCGGTGTCCGAGTGCCAGCCGATCATGGCAATGTCGGATTGACGCGTGTCGTACTCCGGCCAGTACTGGGCCAGCGGCATGGTGCGCAGGTTAACGTTGATGTTGATACGCGCCAGCATGTTGGCTACGGCCTGGGCAATCTGCGCATCGTTCACGTAGCGGTTGTTCGGGGCGATCATGTCGACGCTGAAGCCCTCTTCGTAGCCCGCTTCCGCCATCAACTCCTGAGCACGCTCCAGATCGTAACGAGGTACCAGGTCCGGGTTATAGCCGGAGTAGCCTTCCGGTGAGAACTGACCCGCGGGCGTTGCAAAGCCGCGCATCAGGCGCTCGGCAATGCCTTCCTGGTTGATGGCCAGGTCGACGGCCTGACGTACGCGTGCATCCTGGAACGCCTCGACGCGCTCTTCATTCAGCTGGAAGCCGATGATACGCGTACCGGGGATTTCAACCAGATTGGCGCCTTGTGCATCGCGCACACGGTCCAGGTCGTTGGGCGGTACGGCATCGATGAAATCGACGCCACCGGACAGCAGGGCCGCCACGCGGGAGGCGTTTTCGGCAATCGGCGTCAGCACGATGCTGGTCACGTTACCTTCGCTTTCGGTGTCCCAGTAGTCTTCAAAGCGTTCGAAGTCGACGCGAACGCCCTGGCGACGGTCGGTGACCACGAAGGGCCCGGTGCCGGAAACGTTACGCGATGCAAACGAGTTGCCTGCCTTGACGATTTCCGCCTTGTCGTTGCCGTCGTCGGTCTCGCCCGTGTAGAACTCGCTGTCCATGGGGAAGATGTAGGTGGCCAGGTTCAACAGCAGCGGGTAAGGCTCGGTGGTGGTGATTTCGATGGTGTAGTCATCGACCGCTTCGGCGCTGGCGATCGGCTCGAAAATGGCGCGATAATCCGGACTCTCTTTCAGGCGCTCGATGGTCCAGACCACGTCCTTGGCAGTGAACGGGTTGCCGGAATGGAAGGTAACACCTTCACGCAGGGTCATGCGTACATGGGTGTCGTCGATTTGTTCCCACTCGGTGGCCAGACGCGGTTCGAACTGGAAGTCCTTGGTCCAGCGCACCAGGGGGTCGAATGACAAATGCGAGAAGCGCAGGACACCGCCAGAAAGCTGTTCGTGCAGGTCGAGGGTTTCAGGGTCGGCCGAGTAACCGATGCGCAGGGTTTCTGCACTGGCAGTCAGCGGCAGTAGTGCGGTGCCTGCCATGGCAGCACCCACGACAGTGGCCAGTAGTGTCTTTTTCAGCGTCATGATCGTTCCCATGTGTATTGTTTATTGTTCGTTTTGTCGACGGATGGCCCATCCACAAAACAGACACGGTCAGCTCGTAAGCTATCCTGACAACATAGAGACAGGTGGTTGTGACACACAATCGAAATAATGACAGGCCTCATTCATCTACTGAATGATCGGGGCTGGCGCGGCCGCCACGGCATCTGCTGTAAGACTAAAGTCGTGATCATGCGGTCGTGCAAAAGTGCCCGGCAGGTAAGCCACAAGGGAAAGGTAATGAAAATACAAGGTGTTAAACCGTTACTAATGACTGTTTTGCTGGCCATGACAGGCTGGGCGGCTGCCAGCGAGCTAGCTGCAGGGATCACAGGGACGCTGGATGGAGAGGACCAGCAGTGGTTTATCCTCGATCCCAGCAGCGAGCCCAGTGCCACGTTCATCGAAGAGGGAGACCGTTGGGTGGTGGAGATGACCGGCTACCGGGACCCGGAGAAATGGGTGGCCCGAGACGCGTTGCTCATTCAGTTGATTCTGGCCGACGAGCAGCTGACCAATGCCCGAGTGCTGCATCTGATCGGCGATGCCGTTCATCCGCCTTACTATACGGCCAGCGACGATGAGCTGACCGTGGTGCTTTCCCGGGTGGAGCGCGAAGGCAGCCGGTTACACCTTCAGGGCACCCTCGAGGGGCCGCTGGCGCTACAGCATAGCCCGGAAGCTGACCCTCTTGCGGAAGAGGGTGTTAGCCTGGCCGTCACGTTCGACGTGACGGCCAGCAAGGTCGAGTTTTGACGTGGCAGGTGCTAAAGCACCAAATCAGGCACCCAGTCAGGCCCCAAAGCGCTGATGCAGCCAGCGATTGATCGCATCGGACTCATAGAGCCACTCTTCACGACCGTCTTCATGGGCGATGCGCAGGCAAGGCACTTTGACCTTGCCGCCGCCTTCCTGAAGGGCCTGCTTGTGGTCTGGATCCAACTGGGCATCGCGCAGTTCGATCTTCAAACCAAGCCGCGCCATCTCCTTGCGTACCTTGATGCAGAAAGGGCAGGTACGAAACTGATACAGCGCCAATGCCTCACAGGCCGCGTCGACCTCAGCCTGCTCCTCGGCGCTGCGCTCCACCGAGCGCGGCGTGGAGAGTTTTTCCGACACTAACATTACCGGGGCCAGCAGCACGCGAAGGCCACGGAAAAAGTAACGAACGATAATGCGCATGATAAAAGCTCCTCTCGCCAGCGCAGCGGGGTGGTTTAGGTCGATAGGTGCCGCATCCTGCATCAAAAGCCACCCATTGTCACTTTCCTGCCCTGATACCGGGTGTCGCGAAGGGAACCAGATGAGCTGGCGTCCCGGGCATGATAATCTTTCCCCCAATGTATGCATTTAGGCTGATATTTCAGTCCGTTGTCAGGGTCATGGAAGGAGCGCTCGCCCATGCGTTTACATGTGATTGGTATCTGCGGCACCTTTATGGGCAGTCTTGCGCTGCTGGCCCGAGAGTTGGGGCACGAGGTGAGTGGGTCGGATGCGAACGTGTATCCGCCCATGAGCACTCAGCTCGCCGAGGCGGGCATCACGCTGATGGAGGGGTATCGCGCCGACAACCTGCAGGGCCCGTTGGACCTTGTGGTGGTGGGCAACGCTCTCTCACGCGGTAACCCGGAAGTCGAGGCGCTGCTCGATAGCGGCCTGCGCTACACCTCGGGTGCCCAGTGGCTGGCGGAGTACGTGCTGCCGGGCCGCCGGGTCATTGCCGTGGCGGGCACCCACGGCAAGACCACCACGGCCAGTCTGTTGGCCTGGCTGCTGGAGAGCGCAGGCCTGGAGCCCGGCTTTCTGATTGGCGGTGTGCCGCGCAACTTTGGCGTGTCGGCCAGGCTAGGAGGCGCAGCAGCACCGTTCGTGGTCGAGGCGGACGAGTACGATACGGCCTTTTTCGACAAGCGCTCCAAGTTCGTGCACTACCGCCCGACGATCGCCGTGATGAACAACCTCGAATTCGACCACGCCGATATCTTTCCCGATCTGGCCGCCATCGAACGCCAGTTCCACCACCTGGTGCGTACCGTGCCAGGCCAGGGGCACCTGCTGGTGGCTGACCAGCAGCCCGCGCTGGATCGTGTGCTGGCCATGGGCAGCTGGAGCCCGGTCACACGCTTTGGCAGCGAGTCCGACAGCCAGTGGCAGCTGCGTCTGGAGCATGCCGACGCCAGCCGCTTTCAGGTGCTGTATAGCCGTGAGCAGGACGAGGAGGACGGCGTGGTGGAGTGGTCGCTCACGGGGGAGCACAACGCCCGCAATGCTTTAGCCGCCCTGGCGGCCGCACGGCTGTGTGGGGTGAACCTGCCGCGTGCCTGCGCGGCGCTGGCACGCTTCCAGACGCCCCGTCGTCGCCAGGAAGTGCGTGGCGAGGTCAACGGCATTCAGGTGATCGACGACTTTGCCCACCATCCCACGGCCATTGCCGCCACGCTGCAGGGCTTGCGTGCCGCCACACCGCGGGGGCGGCTGCTGGCCGTGATCGAGCCGCGCTCCAACACCATGCGGCTGGGCGCGCTGCGTGAACGTCTGAACGACAGCGTTGCCGATGCGGATCACAGCTTCTGGTTCCAGCCTGCTGGCGTGGAGTGGTCGATGGACTCTCTGGTAGAGGCGCAAGGGTCGCGGGCGTCGCTGTATCGGGATATTGATGCATTGGTACAGGCAGTGGTCGCCCAGGCGTCACCGCTCGACCGGATCGTGGTGATGTCCAACGGTGGTTTCGATGGTGTTCATGAGCGCCTGTTGGCGGCGCTGGCAGCGGCAAACCCTGCAACGGGAGTATCCAATGAGTGAGTTCAAACCCCCTGTGACGGTGGCGCTGACAGGCGCTTCGGGGGCGCAGTATGGCCTGCGCTTGATCGACGTGCTGGTCGAGGCGGGCCATGAAGTGTGGGTCATGATCTCCAAGGCGGCCCATATGGTCATTGCCACGGAAACGGAGGTATCGCTGCCTGCTCAGCCTCAGCGACTGGAGGAGGCCCTGGTGGCGCAAAGCGGTGCCAGGCCCGGACAAATTCGCTGCTTTGGGCGTGAAGACTGGATGGCCCCCGTGGCCTCGGGCTCCGGCGCGCCTTCCGCCATGGTGATCTGCCCGTGTTCCACCGGCACTCTCTCTGCGGTGGCCACCGGGGCCAGCAACAACCTGATCGAGCGTGCCGCCGATGTGGCGATCAAGGAGCGGCGCACGCTGGTCATGGTGCCCCGGGAGAGTCCTTTTTCTCCCATTCACCTGGAGCACATGCTCACCCTGAGTCGCTTGGGTGTGGTGATCCTGCCTGCCGCGCCGGGGTTCTATCATCGCCCTCAGTCCATGGAGGATCTGATCGATTTCATCGTCGCGCGGATTCTCAACCAGCTGGGCATCGAGCACCGCTTGATGCCACGCTGGGGCGAAGGGTAATCCCGGCGGTGCCACACTTTTATGCTTACGATTCGCCATATCACTGACTTTCGCCACCGTTCACCACAAGGAAGCGTCACCATGTCCTGGGCTACTCTATCGGTCTTCGTGCCAACCTTTCTGTTCGTATCGCTGACCCCCGGCATGTGCATGACGCTGGCCATGGTGCTGGGGATGACCCAGGGGGTGAAGCGTACGCTCTGGATGATGATTGGTGAGTTGATGGGCGTGGGCCTGGTGGCCGCGGCGGCAGGCGCTGGGGTGGCGGCCCTGATGTTGCGCCAGCCTGAGCTGTTCACTGCGTTCAAGTGGATCGGTGGGGCTTACCTGGCGTATCTGGGTGTGATGATGTGGCGCTCGCGGGGGCGCATGGCCATTCCCGATACGCTGGATGCAGGCCCGCCAGCAGGCCGCTGGCAGTTGGCCATGCAGGGGCTGGTGACCGCCGTGGCCAACCCCAAGGGCTGGGCATTCTTCATGGTGCTGCTGCCGCCGTTTCTGGACAGCAGCCGCCCGCTGGCCCCTCAGCTTAGCCTGTTGATCGCGTTGATCCTGATCATCGAGTTCGGCAGCATGCTGGTGTATGCCACGGGAGGCAAGACGCTGCGTCGCGTGCTGGGCAAAAGCGGTAACGTACGACTGTTGAACCGCATTGCCGGGACGCTGATGTTTGGCGTGGGCGCGTGGCTGGCGCTGGGCTGATCACGCCAGCCCGAGCCAGCCACGCGATGGCGCCGTCAAACCGGCCCGAACAGTAGCATTCTCGCGCTCACCAGCAGCAGCGATGCCCCGGTGAGCGTCACCCAGGGGATGGCGGGTAGCGGCGCACGATAGCGCCGCTGCCAGTTGAGCTGAATCAGGGCGCAGACCACCAGCCCCATGAGCGCGCCTCCCACCAGATCACTCAGCCAGTGTACGCCCAGTGCCAAACGCGATAGCGCCATCGGCAGCGTCACGGCAATGGCCATCCAGTAGACCCAGGCGCGCCGCTGGCGGGGCAGCCGCGCAGCCATCACGGCGGCCGCCAGCCCGATCATTACCACCCAGGTAGAGGTGTGCGCGCTGGGGTAGGCGTATGAGCCGGTCAGGTGGTCCGGGGTGGTGGGGCGTGCCCGGGCGAACAGCGCCTTGCCCGCGGTGTTGATCAGGGCAATGCCGCCAAGCGCTAGCGCCCCATGCAGCAGTGCATCGAAGCGTTTGACCATCAGCAGCCAGCACGCCCAAGGGCTGACCAGGGCCACGATGCCCGCCTTATCACCGATCATGGCCAACAGCAGGCTGGCGTGGGCAAGCCAGGGGGAATCAAGCCAGTCGAATAGCCGCTGGGCTTCCAGATCGACCGTCAACGGCGTGACATGGTGCATCACGTACAGCGTCCAGGCAGAGGCTCCGGTAAGCGCGGTAATGAGCAGCAGCAGGGAACCCAGCGGCACTTCCCCCGAACGGCTCATGGCCAACCAGGGGCGACGCATGATCGGAATGCGCCGCACGATGCGTGCCAGCGCAAAATAGACGCGCCCCTGGCGGTCCACCTGGGCGCGCCCCCATGAAAACACCACGGCCAATACCACCACCGTGGCGGCAATCAGGATGACGGCCATTTCCACGTTCGTGGGCAGATTCAGCCGCTGCTGCCAGGTATGGCCGACCAGATAGCCAGGCAGTACATAGGCGGGAGCCCAGAGCGCTGCCGAGGTAATGTTTGCCCAGGCGAAGGTGCGTGCCGGCATTTGCATCATGCCGGCCACCAGCGGAATCACCGGGCGAACAGGCCCCACAAAGCGGCCAATGAAGACCGAGTAAACGCCGTAACGCTCGAAAAAGCGCGCCCCACGCCCCACCCACTCGGGGTGAAGCGACAGCGGCCAGCGGGACAACACCGCCTCGCGATGCCGATAGCCGAGATAGTAACTGACGCTGTCGCCGATGATCGCGCCAATGAACGCCGCGCCAATCAGCCAGGGCAGGTCGAGCCCTTGGTGGCCCGCCAGGGTGGCCGCCGCAGTCATCAACACGACCCCGGGTACCAGCAGGCCAATGAGTGCCAGCGACTCCACCAGGGCAATGCCCAGCACCAGAAGCAGCAGCAAGGGAGGAGACAGGGTAAGAGAGAGCAGGGTGTCGACAATCGCCAAGAGTGACTCCGTCAGCGGTTATAAATGGGTAATGGATTCTGCGCGTGCTTCCAGGCGCTGAAGGTAGCGCGCGAAGCTCTCCTTGCGCATGGGCAGGCAAGTGGCGAGCCGTGCTTCCAACTGGCCTGTTTCAACCAGTACGCGCCGTGACAGGGCGCGCTGAAGGCGCTCTTTCACGAGTAGCGCGCCGCTTTCACTGGTATCGGGCAAGACCAGCCAGAAGGTCGCACTGCCCGCACGGCCCAGAATGTCGTGATCACGGCAGCGGCTATTGACCTCGCTGCACAGCGCACCCAGCAGCGCGGTCTTGGCCCGTTGCCCAAACTGCTCCTCTGCCATGTCCAGCTGCGGCAAGTGTAACACCAGCACGGCCAACCGCTTGTTGAGCATGTCGGCGCGCTGAAACTCATTTTTCAGACGCTCTTTGAGCGTGTCGATATGGTACGCATCGCAATCGTTATCGTGGGGGTCGGTAGCCCTGAGCAGTGCCTTGCGCCGCGCGTGCTCCCAGGGGGGCAGTGCGAGCAGCAGAGTCAGGGCAGCAAAGCCCAGGGCAAACTCCTCGTTCAGCGTGGGCAGTTGCCAGATGATCACGGCCATGGCGACCAGATTGGTGGCCAGCGCTCCCCACAGTGGCAGAAGAATGAACGCGGCGGCAAGGGGCAGGCCTAACCAATACAGCGGCAGGTTGGCGTGGGTCAGTACGCCGTGCATCGCCACCAGAAACAGACTGCCCAGCAGCAAGCAGCGTGGCAGGTAGGGTTTGATGCCTCGCCCAAGGTGCATCATCAGGCTGGCCAGTATCAGGGTGGTCATGAACAGTGGAACCAACAGTTCACGGTAGCTGCCCATGGCGTACAGCCAAGCGGTGTAAGCACAGATAACGATCAGGCTGGCACTGTAAGCCAGGCTCATCAGCCGTTTGGGGGGCGCGGACGTCGTCATGTGATGACGCTCGGCCGCTGTTTACCCATCTGGGCCAGAGCCTCCAGGGTCAGCGCTTCCAGCTCAAGCTCTATCAGGGGAAGCGGTTGGCAAACGGTATGCTCCGGCAGGGCCGCACATAGCAATTGGCGACGATGGGCGGCCTCGCGGGGCGTTCTGGCCAACATGAGCGTGGCCAGCGTAGTGGCATTCAGGCGGTAAACGTTTTCGAAGCTATAAAGCAGGCTGCACAGTTTGTGGGCCGCAGGCCAGAGCTGGTGGAGTCGAAGGTGAATGATCAATACCTCGGCGTGAATGGCTTCCCGCTCGGAGCGTGTTTGCTCCTTGACCAAATCGCGCAGCAGCTGCTCCCCTGCCCAGAGGTTGAGACCGGGCACCAGCCGCAGGCGCTGGCGTATGGTGCCGCTCAAGTGCACCAGTAGGTAAGTGCGCGCCATGGCCAGCAGGCACAGAATACAAAGCGTTGCGATCAGCAGGCACCACGCTGGTAGGGTCAGCAAGGGTTTGATGATCAGGCAGGTCAGCAGGGCTGCGCACACATTGTACATGGCCACCCAGCGTGGTTGAGGAAGCATGAAGACCGCACCCCAGGCCCATATCAGCAATAGGTGACGTTCAGGGGCAACCGCAATCAGGGCCAACAGGAGGGTTCCCGCCAGCAGCTGCCAGGGCAGGCCTCGTGAGCGGCGATGGCTGAAATCCAGCAGCAGTGCAGTCACCAGTAGCCAGCCGACCGCAAGCCACAGCACAAGGGTGGCCATGAGGGGCGCGTTGGGTGTCCAGAGAGCCAGCGCGACGGCGGCGGCCAGTAGTGTCACCCTGAGCGGACTGATTTTGTATTTGCTTGGCATGGTGGCTTACTATCTGGCTGATAAACGGGGGCACCCAGCCTGAGCATAACGCATTGCTTGGCTCGAACCTGCGAATCCCCCAGTATAATGCCCTCAAGGCGTAATATAAGCCTAGCCACTTTCAGTCATGCTTAATATAGGGAGATCGCATGCGCAGCGCTGACGCATTTCAACAAGACGCCCAACACCACCTGGCGGCCGGCGATGTAGCCCGTTACATGACGGCTCTGGGGCAGGGGGCTCGCGCGGCGGCCAGCGTATTGCGCCGAGCCGATAGCCAAGCCAAGAACCAGGCGCTGTACGCCATGGCGCAGCGCCTTGAGGCGTCGCGTGGCGAGATCATGAAGGCCAATCAGGAGGATATGCAGCGGGGCCGGGAGAGCGGTTTGGACAGCGCGCTGCTGGACCGCCTGGCGCTCAACGATGCACGCATCGATGCCATGATCGAGGGGCTGCATCAAGTGGCGGCGTTGCCAGACCCGGTGGGCGCCATCGATGGGATGAGCTATCGGCCCAGCGGTATCCAGGTCGGCAAGATGCGGGTTCCGCTGGGGGTGATCGGCATCATCTACGAATCACGTCCCAACGTCACCCTGGAAGCCGCTAGCCTGTGCCTCAAATCCGGCAATGCCTGTGTCTTGCGCGGTGGTTCGGAAGCTCGCGCTTCCAATGCCGCTCTGAGCCAATGCATTCAGGCAGGCCTGGCGGATGCCGGTTTGCCCGAGGGTAGTGTTCAGGTAGTTGCCACCACGGATCGCGCGGCGGTGGGTGAGATGATCAGCATGCCTGAGTATATCGATGTGATCATCCCGCGTGGCGGCAAGTCCTTGATCGAGCGCATTTCGCGGGAAGCGCGTGTGCCGGTGATCAAGCACCTGGATGGCGTTTGCCATGTGTACATCGATACCACCGCCGACCCTGCCAAGGCGCTGGCCATCGCACTGAACGCCAAGACCCACCGCTACGGCACCTGCAACACCATGGAAACCCTGCTGGTGGATGCCCCGATTGCCGACCTTCTGCTGCCGGAGTTGGCGCGTGCCTACGCCGAGCACCAGGTAGAGCTGCGCGGCTGCGAACGTACGCGGGCGCTGTTGCCCCAGGCGCTGGAAGCAACCGAGGAGGACTGGCACGCGGAGTACCTCGCTCCGGTCCTGGCCATCAAGGTGGTCGATGGCGTGGACGAAGCGATCGAACACATCGAACGATACGGCTCCCACCACACCGATGCCATCGTCACCCAGGACTACACCCTAGCGCGTCGCTTCATGGCGGAAGTGGACTCCAGCTCGGTGATCGTCAACGCCTCGACGCGCTTTGCCGACGGGTTCGAGTACGGCCTGGGGGCGGAGATCGGTATTTCCACCGACAAGCTGCACGCCCGTGGCCCTGTCGGCCTGGAAGGCCTGACCACGCAGAAATATATCGTGTTCGGGGATGGCCAGGTTCGCCAATGAGTCAGCGTGTCGGCATGTTTGGCGGCACCTTCGACCCGGTGCACAACGGCCATTTACGCAGTGCCCTGGAAGTACGCGACGCGCTGGGACTGGAAGTGCTGCACATGGTGCCTGCGCCGCAGCCGCCGCTGCGCGGCGTACCGCAAGTGTCGCCGCAGCAACGGCTGGCCCTGCTGGAAGCAGGCATCGCGGATACCCCCGGCCTGCTGGCCGATGGCCGCGAGCTGCGCCGGGCAGGCCCGTCTTATAGTGTGGATACGCTGGCCGAGCTGCGCGCTGTCTACGGCTCCTCGGCCCGCCTGGTGATGGTCATTGGCATGGATGCCTTTTTGCGACTTCACCAGTGGGATCGCGCCGAGCGCTTGTGGGCGCTGGGGCATGTCGTGGTGATCGCTCGACCCGGTTATAACAACGATTGGCCAGCACCGCTGAAGGAACTGGTGGGCAATCGTGAAGTCTACAGCGTCGAAGCGATGATGCAGCAGGCTCAAGGGCACTTGCTGGTTCTGGCGTTGCCCTCGCTGATGGCCATCTCCGCGACCTATATTCGCCAACGGCTTCAGGCGGGCGAGAGTGTGCGCTATCTGCTACCACAGGCGGTGGAAACGACCATTTTGCAACAGGGCTGGTATCAAACCAGCGAATAGCGCTGGCAGTCGTGAAAGAAGCCGTTACAATGGCCGCCTCAAACGCCCGCTGCCAATGGCGGGCACCTATCATCGTCAGGTCAGTAATGGGGTTGTCGTCAGGAGTCATGCACATCGATACATTGAAAAACCTAGCCATCGACGCGCTAGAAGAACTTAAAGCTCGTGATATTACGCAGTTGGACGTGTCGAAATTGACCGAGGTCACCGACCTCATGTTGATTGCCAGCGGTACGTCTACCCGTCATGTGGCAGCGCTGGCGCAGAACCTCGTCGAGAAAGCCAAGGCGGCCGGTCTGCACCCTCGCGGTGTCGAAGGCGGTGAGAACGCGGATTGGGTGTTGGTCGATCTGGGTGACATCGTCGTTCATGTCATGCTTCCCGAAGCGCGCGCGCTGTATGACCTCGAGCGTCTGTGGGCAGACCTGCCCAACGATGCGGGCGCCATCGGTGATGCACTGCGTCAGGTCGAAGAGCGAGCCTCCATGTCATGAAGGTTCGGCTGTTGGCGGTGGGAACCAGAATGCCCGGGTGGGTCGAAGAGGGCGTGGAAACCTACCGCAAACGGCTACCGCGTGATTTTGCCCTGGAAATCGAAGAGATCGCGCTGGGCCAGCGCGGCAAGAACGCCGACATCGCCAAGGCGCGGGCGCAAGAAGCTCAGCGAATCCGCGACAAGCTGCGTGGCGATGAAATCGTCGTGGCGCTGGAGGTAAAGGGCAAGCCCTGGACCACGGAGCAGCTGGCTCAGGAAGCCGATGCCTGGCGAATGTCTGGCCAGGACGTGGTGCTGCTGGTCGGCGGGCCCGATGGGCTGGAGCCTTCTCTCTCGGCCATGGCCGACAAGGCCTGGTCGCTGTCACCGCTGACACTGCCGCACCCGCTGGTGCGGATCATGCTCGCCGAACAGCTCTATCGGGCATGGACCCTGCTGGTGGGTCACCCTTATCACCGTTAGAAGTTACCTGTTGTCGACCCTTGTGGCCGTTGCGTTCATCGTTTGATTGAGAGTTGTCTGTTGCCATGCCCAAGCGCCGTGACACGCTAAAGAACCCTGAGCAAGAGCTGCGTATCTTCCGTGTTCGGTCGCTGCTGGCAGTATTCGTGGTCATCGTCTTGACCGGTTTGCTGGTCGGGCGGCTGGGGTATCTGCAAATCGTTCAGCACGACCTCTACAGCACGCGCTCCGAGAAAAACCGCGTGCGGGTCGAGCCGCTGCCGCCCAATCGTGGGTTGATCTACGACCGTAACGGCGCCCTGCTGGCAGAAAATCGGCCGACCTACAACCTGACGCTGGTGCGTGAGCGTGTCGATAGCCTGGACGATACCCTGACGCTGCTGGTGGAGTTGCTGGAACTTCCTGAAGAAGAGATCGAGGCCTTCAACGCTCGTTCTCGCCAGCGCCAGCGGCCGTTTCAGCCGGCGCTACTGATGAGCGACCTGAGCGAAGAGCAGATTGCTCGCCTGGCCATCAATCGCCATCGTTTGCCCGGAGTCGAGGTAGAAGCGCAACTGCTGCGTTACTACCCGGATGCCGAAATGATGGCCCATGCGCTGGGCTATGTGGGGCGGATCAATGCCGAAGAGCTACAGACGCTGGATACCGGCCGCTATGCGGGCACCCATTTTATCGGCAAGACCGGAGTGGAGCGTTTTTACGAGTCGGAATTGCACGGCCAGGCGGGCCTTCGCAAGGTAGAAACCAACGCCCGTGGCCGCGTGCTGCGCGAGCTGGGTCGCACTGACCCGGTACCGGGGTCCAACCTGACCCTGACCCTGGACCGCTCTTTGCAGATGCTCGCTTACGAGCTGCTGGAAGGTCGCCGGGGCTCCATCGTGGCCATCGTGCCGCGCACCGGGGAAATTCTGGCTATGGTGTCGACGCCCGGCTTCGATAGCAACCAGTTCGTTACCGGTATCGATGTGGCTTCCTATCGCGCCCTGCAGGAAGACATCGACCTGCCGCTGTTTAACCGGGCCATTCGCGGCCACTACCCGCCGGGCTCCACCATCAAGCCGTTTCTGGCGCTGGCGGGGCTAGTGGAAGGGGTGATCACCCCGGACAGCACCATCAATGACCCGGGCTTCTATCAATTGCCCAATGATTCTCGCCGCTATCGTAACTGGCTGCGTTGGGGGCACGGGCGTGTCGATATGGAGCGCTCCATTGCCGTGTCGAACAACACTTATTATTACTCCTTGGCTCACGACCTCGGCATCGATCGGCTGCATGATCAGATGTCCAATTTTGGCTTTGGGCAACGGGTCGCTCACGATGTCCAGGGAGAAAGCGCTGGCCTGATGCCTTCGAGGGACTGGAAGCGCGCACGATTCAACCAGCCCTGGTACCCGGGGGAAACGCTCTCGGTCGGTATCGGTCAGGGATACTGGCAAATCACCCCGTTGCAGCTGGCCAGCGCTACGGCGGCCCTGGCCAACCGTGGCCACTGGGTCAAGCCGCGCCTGGCAATGCGTATCGGTGAAGACCCTGTTCCGGTTGAACTGCCGGACACGCTACCCGATATCGATCTGGCCAACGAGAACTGGTGGGATCGGGTGTTCAGCGGTATGGAGAAAGTGCTCACCGGCAGCGAAGGAACGGCAAGGCGTACCGGGGTAGGCCTGGAGTATCGTATGGGCGGCAAGTCCGGCACGGCCCAGGTGTTTTCGCTGGGCCAGGATCAGCGCTACAACGCCGAAGAGCTGGAAGAGCGGCTGCGCGACCACTCGCTGTTCATGGCCTTTGCCCCGCTGGAGGAGCCCGAAATTGCCGTGTCGGTGATCGTCGAGAACGCCGGGGGCGGCAGCACCCACGCCGCTCGCATGGCGCGCGCCATGACCGATGCCTGGCTACTGAAAGAAGCAGCCCCAGAGGCCGAGGAAATCAAAGAAGTGCTGGAAGGCGATAACGGCCGCGTGGAGGGTAACTAATGATGCCGCTGCAACTGCTGTCGCGCTCCTGGCGTGGCTACCCGGTTCGTCCGCCCGATAGTGGCATTGCAAGGCGCAAGAGCATTTGGGAGCGTATCCATATCGACCCCTGGCTGCTTGGCCTGCTGCTGGCGCTGATGGCAGGTGGTCTGCTGGTGCTCTACAGCGCGTCTGGGCAGCGTATCGAGGTCGTGATTGCACAGGCCGTTCGTTTTGGCCTGGCGTTGGTGGGCATGTTCGTGCTGGCACAGTTTTCCCCCACCACCTTTCTGCGCTGGGCGCCGCTGGCTTATGGCGTAGGGCTTGCCATGCTGGTGGCTGTGGAGATTGCTGGCGATATCGGCATGGGGGCCAAGCGCTGGCTGGAAATACCCGGCGTGATTCGCTTTCAGCCTTCCGAAATGATGAAGCTGGCCGTGCCGTTGATGGTGGCGGCTTACCTCAACCGTTGTCAGCTTCCCCCGAGGCTGCGGGACATTGCCGTTTGTGGCTTGATCATTGGCGCTCCGGTGGTGTTGACAGCCATTCAGCCAGATCTAGGAACGGCACTCCTGATGGCCAGCGCGGCGCTGATCGTGGTGCTGCTGGCGGGGCTCTCCTGGCGCTTGATTAGCCTGGTAGTGGCCCTGGCGGCGGCTGGCCTGCCGCTACTGTGGATGAACATGCACAATTACCAGCGCCAGCGGGTGCTGACCTTTCTGGACCCGGAGAGCGATCCGCTCGGCTCCGGCTGGAACATCATCCAGTCCACCACCGCCATCGGTAGCGGTGGCCTGTGGGGCAAGGGCTGGCTGGAGGGCACCCAGTCGCAGCTCGAGTTCCTGCCCGAGCGCCATACCGATTTCATCATCGCGGTGCTGGGAGAGGAGTTTGGCCTGGTCGGGATGCTGCTATTGCTGTTGCTCTACGTGGCCATCGTCGGGCGAGGGCTGTGGCTGGCGGCGGCGTCCCAGGATACGTTCGGGCGTTTGGTGGCGGGCAGCATTATCCTGACATTCTTTATCTACGTGTTTGTCAATGTCGGCATGGTCAGCGGTATTTTACCCGTGGTAGGGGTGCCGCTGCCGCTGGTGAGCTACGGCGGCACCTCCAGCGTGACCTTGCTGGCCGGGTTCGGTATTCTCATGTCGATACACGCCCATCGGCGGCTATTGCCGCGTTGAATGATCAAAGTGCAGTCGACGCTTTTTCACAGGAGTGGTAAGCAAATGAACAGGGCGCGAAGAAGAGCGGGCGGGTATTTACTGGCGGCGCTGATGGCATGTTCAGCCTCGGCCACCTGGGCGGCCGAGGAGGTCGATTTCGACCCCCGCGTCAACGAGCAGACGCGCCAACTGGTCAGTGAACTGGTGGAGCAGGGCGTTCCCGAGCAGTGGCTGACGCAAGCGCTGGAGCAGGCGACGTTTCGTCAGAACGTGCTGGACGCCATGGCGGGGGCGGCAGAACGGCGTCTGCGCTGGTTCGAATATCGCGATATTTTTCTGAACCAGCAGCGTATCGAAGAAGGTGCTGAGTTCATGCGCGAGCATGCCGAGACGCTGGCGCGTGCCGAAGAAGTCTTTGGTGTTGCTCCTGAGGTGATCACCGCCATCATCGGCGTGGAAACCTATTACGGGCGTCATAAAGGCACGCACAAGGTGCTCGATTCGCTGGCAACGCTGGCCTTTCATCACCCCCAGCGGGGGCGCTTCTTCCGTGGCGAGCTGGCCGCTTTCCTGGCCATTGCCTACGAGCAGGGTGTCGAGCCGGAAACGCTCTACGGCTCTTACGCCGGGGCCATGGGCTATCCGCAGTTCATTCCTACCAGTTACCAGGCCTACGCGGTGGATTTCGATGACGACGGCATTCGCGATTTGTGGAACAACCCGGTCGATGCCATCGGCAGCGTAGCCAACTACTTTGCCGAGCATGGCTGGCAGCGTGATGGCGCTATCTACCACGATGCCGACGGCCCACAGGAAGCCCCCGAAGGCATCGCCTTCAACCAGACCTCGCGCCCCACTTTGACCGCCGCCGACATGGTGGAGCAGGGCATCACTAGCGAGGCGCCGCTGGCCCCTGATGCCCCCGTGGTGCCGCTATTGCTGGATTTTTCTGAAGATGAGCAAGGCTACCGTCTAGGTGAATTCAACTTCTATGTGATTACTCGCTACAATCACAGCCACCTTTACGGCATGGCTGTGGCCGAATTGGCGGACGCGATCCAGCATCAGTTTGAGATTGAGCATGACTAACCTGTTGACCAATGTCCGTTATGTAAGCGGTTCTCTCGTGTTGGCGATGCTGGTGAGCGGCTGTGCCAGCCAAGCGCCGCTGCGTGATAGCGGCAGCGCCGCGCCGCAGCCCAGTGCCGCGCCGCAGCCCAGCGCTTCGCCCGTGGCCAGCGCCGCTCCCAGCGGCGAACGCTATGCCATGTCCGGCGATGCCTATCCAGTAGCACCGCCGGATGTCAGCCAGGTGCCCGATGCCGAGCCGCGCATCGAGGAGCCCTCACGTGCAGGCAATCGCTCCACCTACGAGGTGTGGGGCGAAACCTACCGTGTACTGCCGGACTCGCGGGGTTATGCTCGCCAGGGCACGGCCTCCTGGTACGGTGAAAAATTCCACGGCTACGCCACCTCCAACGGTGAGATCTACGACATGTACAAGATGACGGCGGCGCATCGCTCGCTGCCGTTGCCGACCTTTGCCCGTGTCACCAGCTTGGCCAATGGCCGTTCGGTGATCGTACGCGTCAATGACCGTGGCCCTTTTCACAGTGATCGCGAAATCGATCTTTCCTATGCCGCAGCGGCTCGACTAGGCATTCTGGACGATGGCACGGGGCCTGTTCGCGTCGAAGCCATCGATCCGGCGCAATGGCTGGCCGAGCGTGGTCGAGGCGGGGAGGCGGCCCGCTCGACGGCGGCGAGCTCACCTGCACCCGCCTCGTCTGCGCCGAGTGTGGTGAGTGCTCCCGCTGCGCCTTCGTCTTCTGCTTCGCCGGTATCCAGTCAGCCGAGCGGTGACGGCATCTTCCTGCAAATTGCCGCGTTAGGTACGGCAGAGGGTGCCCAGCAGTTGCAGCAACGCCTTTCTGGGGAGTTATCGCATGGTGTACATGTGAAGAGCGAGGCTGAAGTGCATCGGGTTCAGGTGGGCCCAGTGACTCCTGCCCAGGAAAACCAGGCGCGGGAAGATCTGCGCCGTGCGGGCTTTCCTCAAGTGTTTATAGTGCGATAATGCGTGCCAATTTAGTCATCCAGCAGCGCCACCGTGCTGCCATTCAATGTAAGTGAGACGTGTGTGATGAGTGTATTGATTTCGATTCGCCGGACCGCCAAGCTGTGCCTGTTTGCCGCGATGACCGTGGTGGCAATACCTGCCACGGCTCAGGTGATTCCCCAGCCGCAACCCCAGACCATCATTCCAGCGCCTCCACAGCTGGCGGCCAGCTCGTGGATTTTGATGGATGCCAATAGCGGCCGTATTCTCGCGGAGCATAATTCCGATGTCCGCCTACCACCGGCGAGCTTGACCAAGCTGATGACCGCCTATCTGGTCGAGCGTGAGCTGGACCGAGGCACCATCAACCTGACCGATATGGTCAATATCAGCGAGAACGCTTGGCGCACCGGTGGCTCCAAGATGTTCATCGAGGTGGGCGACCGCGTCTCGGTGGATGACCTGCTACACGGTATCATCATCGTGTCCGGCAATGATGCCAGTGTGGCCATGGCCGAGCATCTGGCCGGGGGGGAAGCGCCCTTTGCCGACCTGATGAACCAGCATGCCACGCGGCTGGGCATGCACAATACCAATTTCCAGAACGCCACAGGGCTGCCGGGTGACCAGCACTACTCCACGGCGCGGGACATGGCCATTCTGTCCCAGTACATCATCAACGACTACCCTGACCACTACGCTATCTACTCACAGCGTAACTTCTCCTTTGGCGGCATCGATCAGCCCAATCGTAACCGCTTGCTGTGGCGCGATCCTTCAGTGGATGGCCTGAAAACCGGCTGGACTACCGAAGCGGGTTACGGCTTGGTATCGTCTGCGCTGCGTGATGATATGCGTCTGATCTCCGTGGTCATGGGCACCAGCTCCGAAGAAGCTCGCGCCCAGGAAACCCAGAAGCTGCTCAGCTACGGCTTCCGCTTCTATGAAACCATGAAGCTCTATGAGCGCGGTGCCGTATTGGCCACGCCGCGGGTGTGGGGTGGTGACACCAATGAGCTACGCGTGGGTGTCGATGGTGAAGTCTTCATGACGCTACCGCGCAACCGCAACGAAGAGCTGCGCGCGCGTCTAAATCTGGATAGCGACCTGAGTGCGCCCGTCGCCGTTGGCGACGAAGTCGGTACTCTGGAAGTCTACCTGGGTGACGAAATGGTCGGCGAGCGCCAGTTGGTGGCGCTGGAAAACGTGGAAGAGGGTGGCCTGTTCAAGCGCTTCTTCGATCAGGTGCAGCGCTTCTTCAGCAATCTGATCGGCAACTTCAGAAGCTGACGAGCCTTGAGCACGCGGGGCAGGCCAACATGGCCTGCCTGTGGTGTTTTAGCCTCCCTGTCACAATCAGAAGCTCTGGCGTCATCGTCAGGGTTTCATTCGTTTTAGCATTCGTCATAGATAGGCAACTCATGAAAAAAGATACCAAATCTCCGCTGCGTGACCTGCGCCAGCCCGCCACGGTCAGTGAGCCGCCCAGGGTCACTTTTCCCTGCGACTACTCGCTCAAGGTGGTAGGCGATGCGGCGGATGATTTTCCCGCTTGGGTATGCCAGGTCATCGTCAAGCACGCGCCAGATTTCGACGAAACCACCCTGCAGGTGGTGGATAGTCGCAATGGCCGCTTCCAATCGGTACGGGTGACCATCGTGGCTACCGGTGAACAACAGCTGTCCAGCTTGTTCGATGAGCTGAAAGCCACGGGCCGCGTGCACATGGTGGTGTGACATGAGCCCCGCACCCATCGAGCTGCACCGCCTGGGGCGCCGGCCCTACCAGCCTGTCTGGGAAGCCATGCGTGAGCTCACCGACTGCCGTGACGAGCATACGCCCGACCAGTTCTGGCTGGTCGAGCACGACCCGGTCTTCACCCAAGGGCAGGCGGGCAAACCCGAACATTTGCTGATGCCGGGCGATATCCCGGTGGTCAATACCGACCGTGGCGGTCAGGTGACCTACCACGGGCCTGGGCAAGTGGTGCTTTACCCGTTGCTGGACGTGCGGCGTGGCAGGATCGGTGTGCGTGAGCTGGTCAGCGCCCTGGAAAATGCGGTGATCGACGTGCTGGCCCGCCTTGGTGTCGATGCCTGGGCCAAGCCGGATGCGCCGGGCGTGTATACCCGCACGGTGATGGGGGAGGCCAAGATTGCATCGCTGGGGCTGCGCATTCGTCGAGGGGCCAGCTACCACGGCGTTGCGCTAAACGTCGACGGCGACCTGTCGCCGTTTGGGCGCATCAACCCCTGTGGCTACGCAGGCATGCAGGTAACGCGCTTGGGCGATCTGGTGACGCTAGATGATGGCGCAGATATCGGGGGCGCACTGGCCCTGGCGCTGGCGGAGCAGCTAGGCCGATCGCTGGTGGATTCGGCGTCGTGATCGAGTAAGTGCTGCAAAAGACGGGCTCACCGGCATGCTGAAAGGGCATGCCGGTGACAGTCGTGCGGGGTATCAGCCGACGTTGAAGGCCGGAATACGGTTGCTGTCGGTTTCCTGGCCAGGCACTGCGGCAGGGGCGGCCAGGCCCAGGTTGTTCTTTTCGAACACGCGGTCGGCGCGGTAGCTCGAACGTACCAGCGGGCCGGAGGGAACCTCCATGAAGCCCTTTTCGAGGCCCAGCACGCGATAGCGCTCGAACTCTTCTGGCGTGACATAGCGCTCTACTGCCAGATGGTTCTTGGTGGGGCGCAGGTACTGCCCCAGCGTGACGATATCCACACCGATGGCGCGCAGGTCGTCGAACGTCTGCAGAATCTCTTTTTCCGTTTCGCCCAGCCCCAGCATCAGGCTGGTCTTGGTGATCACGTCCGGGCGGTGGCGCTTGGCGTGGGCCAGTACATCCAGCGTCTTGCGGTAACCGGCACGCGGGTCGCGTACCTTGGAGGTCAGCCGCTCCACGGTTTCCACGTTCTGGGCAAACACTTCCAGGCCGGAGTCGACCACGCGCTCGATGGCGGCCTGATCACCGTCGAAATCCGGCGTCAAAGCCTCCACCACGACCTCGGGGGTGCGTGCCTTGATGGCGCGAATGCACGAGGCGTAGTGCGTGGCACCGCCATCTTCCAGGTCATCCCGGTCGACCGAGGTCAGCACGATATAGCGCAGGCCCATCAGCTCGACGGACTTGGCGGTATTCTCGGGCTCTTCCTTGTCCAGCCATCCCTTGGGATTGCCGGTGTCCACCGCGCAGAAGCGGCAGGCGCGGGTACAGACGGAGCCCATCAGCATGATGGTCGCGGTGCCGTTGCTCCAGCACTCGCCCATGTTGGGGCAGTGGGATTCGGCGCACACCGTGCTCAGCCGGTGAGTCGATACGTTTTTCTTGACGGCTTCGAAACGCTCGCCGCCTGGAATCTGGGCGCGCAGCCATTTGGGCTTGCGTTCAAGGGCGGGCGCATCGGCCTGTGCCTTGCGCTGCTTCATGCCGTCCTTGATCACCGTCATGCCGTGTTCGTTGCGGAATTTTTCGCCGCTGGGCACGCGCTGGGAAGGGGTGTTGCTCATAGGAGAGAGCCTCGAGTCACGCTAACTGATACGTAGGTAGTAGATAATGTAACATACCTGGCAATCAACAAGACACCGTCGCGCATCACGGGGTCTGTTCGACGCTCAGGCCTGGCAAGCAGGAAACGCCGTGGCTGGGGAGGGGGCTGGGGGGCGCCTGGAAATGCGCACGCAGCTCGCTGAGGTGTTCGCGGGTGAAACGCAAGAACAGCTCCGCCACCGGCGTGGGGAAGTGGTCGCGGCGATAGACGGTGCACCAGGCGCGGCGGATCGGAAAGTGGGGCAGCGCCAGCGTGGCCAGCAGCCCCTGTTCCAGCTCCAGCTGAATGGCCATGCGCGGCAGTACCGCCACGCCCAGATGCGCCATCACGCCTTGTTTGATCGCTTCGTTGGTACCCAGCTCGATACGGTGGGGCAGCCCGACTTCCTGATCGACCGCCAGCTGCTCGAAGGCGCTGCGCACGCCTGACCCCGGCTCACGCATCAATACATAGTGGCGGGCAAAGTCCGAGAGGGTAGGGTTGGCCAGTTGGAGCAGCGGATGCTCCGGCCATACCACGGCCACCAGCTCATTTTCCAATACCGGCATGACCACCAGCCCATCGTCCTCCGGCACCATGGCCATGATGACCACGTCATCCTGCTGGTCGGCGAGGCGCTCCAGTGCCTGGCTGCGGTTGCATACTTTCAGGCGTAGCTGCACATCGGGGTAGCGGGCGCGAAAGCGTGACAGCAGATAGGGCACCACGTATTGGGCAGAAGAAACCGCTGCAATGCTCAACTTGCCGCTGATCTTGCCGTTAATATCTGAAAGGTGCATCTGCAGGCGCGAGAGCTGTCCGAAGATTTCCCGAGTGGAGAGCGCCAGCGTATCCGCCGCAGGCAGTACATGCAGGGTTTTACCGGCATAGCGAAACAGCGGCTGCCCCAGCGCCTGTTCCAGCTGGCGAATCTGGGCGCTCACGGCGGGTTGAGTCAGGCCTAGCTGTTCGGCGGCACGCGAATACGAGCGCTGGCGATGTACGGCCTGAAACACCTGCAGTTGGCGAAACGTCAAGCGGTTGAGCAGCGACGGGGATGACATAACCACCTCGAGGTAAACGTGCTCGGTCAGCGTCAGCGACTCCCAAGCGCGTGGGTCCATGTCGAAATGCTACCACCCTTTGCCCGCTAACGCCTTGAATCGCTGTCGCTCGATGGTTCATACATAGGTTGTTACACAGGTTCATGTATGGGTAATGATCGACGTCTGGCAAGGAGTGGCCTAAACTATATTGCATTGCAGCATCAGGCTTCGGGCTTGGTGCCCCGCATCAACCCCACGGGAGACTCTATGAACTTTCTCGCTAATCCCCTGCTTTCCCCCACTCTGGGCAACAGCGCGCTGACGAGCATGATGGACCCGTTCGGGTTTGGGCGTGCTGCCTTGAGCTACTGGCGCGACAGCGTCGAGCGCAACGTGCTGTACTGGGATGTGATGCGCGAACGGGGCAACCAGTATCTGGCCCACATGGAGCAGACCAAGCCCAACGTGCTGGGGTTCGATACCGAAGGGCTGATGGACGGACGGACGCTGCCCAACCCGACCAATTACGAACTGCTGCGTGTATTGCCCAAGGGCGATACGGTCACCGACCCCAGCAAGCGCCCGTTCGTGGTGGTCGACCCTCGGGCCGGGCATGGCCCAGGCATCGGCGGCTTCAAGCCCGACAGCGAACTGGGCGTGGCGCTCAAGGCAGGCCATCCCTGCTACTTCATTGGCTTTCTGCCCTTTCCCGAGCCCGGCCAAACGGTCGAGGATGTGGTCGAAGCCGAAATCGCTTTCCTGCGTCATGTCATCGAGCTGCATCCAGAAACCACTGAAAAGCCGATGGTGGTAGGCAACTGTCAGGCGGGCTGGCAGATCATGATGGCGGCGGCACTGGAGCCCGACGTGTTCGGACCCATCCTGATTGCCGGTGCGCCGCTCTCTTACTGGGCGGGCGAGCACGGCAAGGCGCCGATGCGCTATACCGGCGGCATGGTGGGCGGTAGCTGGATCACGGCGCTGACCAGTGACATGGGCAATGGCCTGTTCGATGGCGCCTGGCTGGTGCAGAACTTCGAGCGCCTGAATCCGGCCAACACCTACTGGAAAAAGCAGTACCACCTGTATGCCAATATCGACACCGAAACCTCGCGTTATCTTGAGTTCGAACGCTGGTGGGGGGGGCACGTGGTGCTGGGTGGAGAAGAAATCCAGTACATCGTCGATAATCTGTTCGTGGGCAACCGGCTCTCCACGGCCCAGCTGGTGACCCGCGACGGACGACGCATCGATCTGCGCAACGTGCGCTCGCCGGTGGTGGTGTTCTGCTCCCGTGGCGACGACATCACGCCGCCGCCGCAGGCGCTGGGATGGATTCGTGACCTGTACGAAGGCGAAGAGGACATCATCGCCAACGACCAGACCATCATCTACTGCCTGCATGACACCACGGGCCATCTGGGGATCTTCGTTTCCGGCAGCGTTTCCCGCAAGGAACACTCCGAATTCACGGCCAATATGGATTACATCGACGTGATGCCGCCAGGGCTTTACGAAACGACGATTTCTCATGCCAGTGAACGAGCCGATGCCGAGCTGATCGAGCGTGACTACCTGCTCGAATTCAATCAGCGCAACTTCGAGGAGTTGGATCGGGAAGTCATGCACAAGCCCGAAGATGACCGCCGTTTCGCCACCGTTGCACGCATCTCGGAGATCAATCTGGGGCTGTATCGGATTTATATGCAGCCCTGGTTGCAGGCGGTGATGACGCCAGAAGCCGCGCGCTGGATCCGGCGCATGCACCCCATTCGGCTGGGCTACAAGCTGCTGTCGGACCGCAACCCGCTGAGCGTGCCGTTGCCGGTGATGGCTGATTACGTGCGCAAGCACCGTGAGCCGGTAGGGCAGGACAACGTGTTCAAGGCCTTCGAAACCATGGCCTCGGACCAGATCGTCGCCAGCCTCAATGCCTGGCGCGATTTCAGGGACAGCAGCACCGAGCGGCTGTTCATGGATATCTATGGCCAGCCACTGCTGCAGGCGGCCGTTGGTTTGTATGGCGATGCCCATGTGTATCGCCGCCGTCCGGGTGCCGAGCCGGAGCATCGTCGCTTCATCCAGCATCAGCAGGACAAACTGCGCAAGAAAATCGCCCAGGGAGGCCCGCACGAAGCCGTTATGCGGGCAGTCATATACGTACTGGGCGGTGCACCTGCCACCGACGAGCGGAACTTCAAGCGTCTGCGGGCCTCCCGCGCGGAGCTCAAGCCCAGCAGCTCGCTGAGCGAGTTCAAGCGTATGGTGCGCGAGCAGTTTTTCATTCTCAAGCTGGATCGTGAACAGGCCCTGAGCACGCTGCCCGTGCTGCTGGAAGGTGAGGACAATGTGGCCATCGATGGGTATATCAAGCATCTGGAGCATGTGTTCTCGGCCAGCGGTGAGCTGACCGAGCACGCCGCCGAGCGTTTCGAGCAGGTCAAGGCGCTGTTTGGCCAAGCGCGCCCTGCGCTGCCTGCGACTGCCGCCAGCGCTGAGCCCGAATCTGAGACCAAGGCCGAGGCCGCCACTGGCACCGAGGTTGCAACCACCACGGATGCCGAGCCCACGGCGGCATCACCCGCTTCTGCAGCGGCGGCTAAAAAGCCAGCGGCCAGGCCAGCCAATGGGCGGCGCGGAACGTCTCGCAAGCGCTAGCCGCCTCGCGCTACCGCCGATCACGCCCCCGCTTTTTAGCGGGGGCGATTGGTTAGTGGGTGTGGCTTTGGGTTGCCGAGTGTCAAGCGGCAGTCTAGTGTCTAGCTACTCGATATAAAAAAACGCTAGGCGTCATACCGACACCTTCCCGAGCGGGATGTGCCTCGCCATGGGGTGCAGCCTGATGCAGGTTGCTACTAGCGCTTGGGCAAGGGCTGGGGTAGGGTAGGCGCATTTTTCTCATGGTCGCCAAGGCATAATGTGGGGCGACAACGTACTTAGCGCCGTGGCGATCACGCCTCGGCATCAGGAAAGTGGAGCACTATGGGCAAGTCACTGGTCATCGTCGAATCGCCTGCGAAAGCGAAGACGATTAATAAGTATCTCGGCAACGATTTCATCGTGAAGTCGAGCGTGGGTCACATCCGTGACCTGCCGACCAGCGGCTCGGGCAAGGTGGCCTCCGACCCAAAGGAGCGCGCTCGCCAGGCCGCGGCTACGCGCAAGATGTCAGCGGAAGAGAAAGCCGAGTACAAGCAGCGCAAGGCCCACACCCAGCTGATTCGCCGTATGGGCATCGACCCGGACAATGGCTGGGCAGCCAACTATGACATTTTGCCCGGCAAGGAGAAGGTCGTTGCCGAGCTGAAGAAGCTGGCCGAAAAAGCCGATGCCGTCTACCTCGCCACGGATTTGGACCGCGAGGGGGAGGCCATTGCCTGGCACCTGCGGGAAACCATTGGTGGTGACGACAGCCGCTATAAACGCGTGGTGTTCAACGAAATCACCAAGAATGCCATTCAGGATGCCTTCAAGACCCCCGGCGTACTGAACATTCCTCGCGTGGAAGCCCAGCAGGCGCGCCGTTTCCTCGACCGGGTCGTGGGCTTCATGCTCTCGCCGCTGCTGTGGGCCAAGATTGCCCGTGGCCTGTCTGCCGGCCGTGTACAGTCGGTGGCCGTGCGTTTGATCGTCGAACGTGAGCGGGAAATTCGCGCCTTCATTCCCGAAGAGTTCTGGGACGTGCATGCGGATCTGGTCTCGCCGGAGGGCGAGCTGGTGCGTTTTGCTTTGGCGCGGCAGGATGGTCAGGCCTTCCGCCCCACCTCGGAAAAAGAGACCCTGGAGCGAATTGCCAAGCTGCGCAAAGCCAAACTGTCGATCACGTCTCGCGAAGACAAACCGACACGCTCCAAGCCTACCGCTCCCTTCATTACCTCGACGCTGCAGCAGGCTGCCAGCGGGCGGCTAGGGTTCTCGGTCAAGAAGACCATGACCATGGCCCAGCGGCTCTACGAAGCTGGCTACATCACTTATATGCGTACCGACTCGACCAATTTGTCCAAGGATGCGGTCGAGAGCGTGCGTTCGTTTATTGGTGATGAGTATGGGGAGCGCTACCTGCCCGAAGCGCCCAACCGCTACAGCAGCAAAGAGAGCGCACAGGAAGCCCACGAGGCGATTCGCCCCTCCAGCGTGGAGCGCAAGTCCACGGATCTGGTGGGCATGGAGCGTGACGCCGAGCGCCTGTATGAGCTGATCTGGCGGCAGTTCGTGGCGTGCCAGATGACCCCGGCGGAATATCTTTCCAGCACCCTCAATGTCGAAGTCGATGGCTACGAACTGCGTGCCAAAGGGCGCGTGCTCAAGTTCGATGGTTACACCCGGGTGATGAAGCCGACCGGCAAGAACGAGGATCAGACCCTCCCCGACCTGCCCACCGGCACGCCCATGAGACTTGAAGTGCTCGACCCTCAGCAGCACTTCACCAAGCCGCCTGCGCGTTACACCGAAGCCAGCCTGGTCAAGGAGCTGGAGAAGCAGGGCATCGGGCGACCTTCTACCTATGCCTCGATCATCTCCACGATTCAGGATCGGGGTTATGTGAAGCTGGAAAACCGCCGCTTCTATGCCGAAAAGCTGGGCGATATCGTCACCGAGCGCCTCAAGGAGTCGTTCCCGGACCTGATGGATTACTCCTTCACGGCGCGGATGGAAGACAGCCTGGACGAAGTCGCCGAGGGTGAGCGCAACTGGCGGGCGCTGCTGGATGCCTTCTACGAAGAGTTTCGTCATGAGCTGGCCAAGGCCGAGAGCGACGAGGGAATGCGCCCCAACCAGCCGGTACCGACCAACATCGACTGCCCCAGCTGTGGCCGTCAGATGCAGATTCGAACCGCTTCCACTGGTGTGTTCCTGGGGTGCAGTGGCTACAACCTGCCGCCCAAGGAGCGTTGCAAGACCACCATCGATCTCATTCCCGGTGAAGAAGCCGTGGCTGAAGATGCCGGTGAAGAGGCAGAAACCGATGCGCTACGCGCCAAGCGCCGCTGCCCGAAGTGTGGCACGGCCATGGACAACTACCTGATCGACGAAACCCGCAAGCTGCATATCTGCGGCAACAGCCCGGATTGCGATGGCTACGAAGTCGAGAGCGGTAAATTCAAGATCAAGGGCTATGACGGCCCATTGATCGAATGCGACAAGTGTGGTTCGGACATGCAGCTCAAGTCCGGGCGCTTCGGCAAGTATTTCGGATGTACCAACAGCGAGTGCAAGAACACCCGCAAGCTGCTGCGCAGTGGCGAAGTGGCACCGCCCAAGATGGACCCGATTCCCATGCCGGAGCTGGCCTGTCAGAAGGTGGAAGACCATTACGTGCTGCGTGATGGCGCTAGTGGCCTGTTCCTGGCAGCCAGCAAGTTCCCCAAGAACCGTGAAACTCGCCCGCCGCTGGTGCAAGAGCTGAAGGCCCATGCCGATGAGCTGCCCGAGAAGTACCACTTCCTGCTCAAGGCGCCCAGCGAAGACCCGGATGGCCGTCCGGCGCAGATTCGCTATTCGCGCAAGAATAAAGAGCAGTACGTGATGACCGACGAAGAGGGCAAGGCCACGGGCTGGAAAGCCACCTACGAAGGCGGTAAATGGCACGTGGAGGACAAGCGCAAGTGAGTGCCCGTTCGCGTACTAACCAGCTCCTTTATCAAGCCGAGCTGATGGTTGGGCTTCCGGTGGGCGACGATGAGCATGCCCCCGCCCGTCAGGGGGCGCTGGAGGAGGGCGCGCTGGCGCTGTTCGAGCTGGCGCTGGCGTCGCTGCTGAAAGAGGTTACCGAGCACGCTCGTCTGCCAAGCCATGACTGGCAGCGCCTGCTGGCCAGCGACGGCCCTGCGCTGGCCGAGCTGCAGCGCTTGCGCGACGAGCTGCAACGCTCGGATAGCTGGCTGGCATGGCTGGTTGGTCAGCTCGAAAAACTGCATGGCGACGAGGGCGCAGCCCGTCGTCAGGTGCATAACCCGGCCATGATTGCGGTAGGTGCCCAGGCGTCGCTGGGTGAGCAGTTGCTAGAGCATTTGCAAGCGGCGAAGCGTGAAATCGCCATGCTCAGGGAGACCAGCGTCGAGTGGTAGGCTTGAAAAATTGCCGATCATGACCATGCTATGGAGTACGTTACTCAACAGGAGGCAAGGATGCGATACAACCAGGTGAAGGATCTCATGGAGTGGGCCGCCGGTTACCACGCGCGCATGGCGCGCCAGTACAGTGCCGCGGCCGATGCCGCCGAGCACGAGCGTCTTGCCATGGCGCTCAACTACCTCGCCAGCAGCGAGTTGACCATGAAGTCTGGGCTCGAAGCGCTGTTTCATGATGGGTCGGATCAGCGTGAAGTGCTGGAGCTATGGTTCGACGAATCGGGTGACTTCCCTCAGCCTCCGCTGCTGGAGGCGCTGGCCGAGCAGGACGTGGCCGGATCGCTGGACGAGCTGACCGCCACGGCGGTGGAGTCACATCATCAGCTTCAGCGTCTCTATGAACATCGTGCATCGCGGGCCAAGGTGGCGCCAGAAGAGACGTTCTTCACGACCCTGGCCCAAGGGCATGCCGCCGAAGCGCGCAAGCTGGTGGCCAGCCTGCAGGAGCTGGAAGGCGTCTGACAGGGTGTTACGTTGAAGCACAGTTGGCGGTTGAGATAGCAGGCATTTTGGGCGTTTATTGAAGAGTCGATACGCTGACAAAAGCCGCATGAATAGGGTATAACAGTACCCATCCATGCGTTATTGGCCAGCCGTGCCTTGCCTTTCGCGCTGACCCATTTTCGAGAGCAACAATGATGCCTGTAAACCGTCGCCGATTTTTGGCGCTGGCACTGGGCTGGCCTGTAGTGGCCAGTGCAGCGGCTACCAGTGCCCTGCCTGATTACGAGCCTACCGATCTGGTCGCCACCTTGCTGGCCAGAGCAGACGTGCCCCGTCACAGCAACGAGGTGTGGGTGCTGGTAGACGACAAGGAAGCGACGCTTAGCGTGTTTCGCGGCCATGCCCTGGTAGAGCGATTTGCGCCGGTATCGCTCGGCCGTGGCGGCGCCAGGACCCACCGTATACGCGGCGGTAACGTGACGCCGCTGGGTGAGTTTAGAATTAATCGATTTAATTTCGAAAGCCAGTGGCATATCTTCATTGGTATCGATTATCCTACGCCACCTCACGCGCGCATGGCGCTCGAAAAAGGCATCTACTCCCAGGCGGACTACGAGGCCTATTTCGACCACTATCGCCGTTACGGCTCCCCACCGCAGGATACCGCGCTGGGGGGAGCCATTGGGATTCACGGCATTGGCCGAGGAGACCCCGATATCCATGGCAACTTCCACTGGACCCAAGGGTGTGTGGCAGTGACCAATGAGCAAATCGAGCGGGTTGCCGAGCTAGTAGGAGTTGGCACACGCGTGGTGATCCGCTAGGCTTATGTTGTTGAAGGAAGTTCCAGGTTTTTGGACACGCGACTATAGACAACCGCTGTGGTCTATTATAAAACAGCGTTTGACTTGCGTACCCTACGGGTAACCCTGGTACAAGTCGGTGAAAAGAACCTGCATCGCAGGTAGACAAATCTAAGCTAATAATTTAGCTTTATTTTTTGTCATACCCTTAAACGTAGTACCCAAGGAAGACTCAAGGAGAACATCATGACTCTTAAGACTGCTCTGAAAATGACCGCCGCTGCCGCTTCTCTGGCAATCCTGGCTGGCTGTGCTTCTACCAGCGCTCTGGAAGAAGTTCGCATGACTGCTGAATCTGCACAGGCTGACGCTGCAGAAGCTCGCAGCATGGCTTCACAGGCTCTGAACACTGCAAACCAGGCTCAGCGCGACGCGCAAGCTGCCCTGCAGATGTCTGAGCAGAACCGTGAAGAAATGAACCGCATGTTCCAGCGTTCCATGCAGAAGTAATTCTGCCTGGGCCGTCAGGTTCGTCAAGAACCCAACGGCTGCTGTTGGATGTGAAAAAACCCCGCCATCTGGCGGGGTTTTTTTGCGTGATCAGCAGAGGGCTGGGCCGTCAGAGACGGCCCGTGAGGCGTTAAGCGTCGCCTTCGATGCGAACCACGGTAGACAGCTCGATATCCCCCAGGATGCCTTCCAGCTGAGGCTGCTGGGCTTCGGGCTGTGGCTCTTCAGCGGCGGCTTGCGGGCCGTAGAGCGCAACGAAGCGACCGTCAGGCTCGGCGATGGCACGCTGGATCTGGGCTTCGTCGATATCCACCTGGTCTTCCACCAGGGCGTTCAAACGCTCCATGGCCTCGCGCAGGGGCTCGGAGCCTTCGACGTTCTCCTCCAGCTGTGGGTACGACTGCACGAACAGCGTGCCGTCAGCCGCCCAGCCTGCCTTGAAGGGAGCATCCATCAGGTTGACCTGAGTGCCGCTGGGCAGACGCTCGTAGAGCGACTCGATATCTTCCGGGTACATGCGAATGCAGCCACGGCTGGCACGCATGCCGACGCCGTCAGGGCGATTGGTGCCGTGGATCAGGTAGCTCGGCATGGCCAGCAGGATGGCGTGTCGACCCAGCGGGTTATCAGGGCCAGGCGGCACGATGGCCGGGGCGGGCTCGCCACGGGCGGCGGCTTCACGGCGCATGGAGGCGGGTGGTGCCCAAGCGGGGTCCTTGACCTTGACGGTGGTGCGGGTAATGCCGACCGGGGTGGCGAAACCGTCACGACCGACGCTGACCGGGTAGGTCTCTACGATGCCGGGGTTGTTGGCCGGATAGTAGTACAGGCGCAGTTCCGACAGGTTCACCACCACTCCTTCACGCGGCGCGGGGGGCAGGATGTACTGGGCGGGAATGACGATTTCCGTGCCTTCGCCGGGTACCCACATGCTGACGCCAGGGTTCGCCATGCGGATCTCTTCGTAGCCTATGTTGTGGCGACGAGCGATGTCGATCAGGGTGTCTTCGGGGTTGTCCACCGTTACCGTGTAGTACTCACCGATGATGTCACCCTGCTCGGGCAGGCGAAAATGCCCGCGTGGCAGTTCCTGGCGTGCCTCGGCGACCTGTTCGGCACCGGCAGTGGCTTCACTGCTGACCGCAGCCTGCTCTGAAGCAGGCTGGGCATAAGCAGGGCCGGTCAAGCTGGCGGCCAGCAGGACCGCCAGACTGGTGGGGCCCCAACGGTTGATGATCTTGCGAGTCTTCATGGTCGTTCCTAATCAAGTATGCACTGCAGAGACGCCTGGCGGTGGTTGGCCATGCGTTGGCAGGGTTGTCTGCTTAATGACAAGTTTGCCCCAAGGTTCACGCCTTCGCTACTTTTTGATTAAGGGTGTTTAACAGTGTTTCAACCTTCTCAAAGCGTTGTTCGGCGGTTTCCATCGTAAATTCAAATCGTAAGGTATCGGAGCCGTCCAGGCGGTAGTGCTGCGGGGAGGTCTGGATCAGCGTCACCAGGGTCAATGGGTCGACCTGGGTAGAGCCGTCGAACAGTACTCGGCCCCGGGATTCACCGGCCTCGATGCGGGCAATGCCGAGCTGTTCGGCGCGCTGGCGCAGCCGCGTCTGGCGAATCAGGTTCTTCAGCGGCTGGGGCAGTAGGCCGAAGCGGTCGATCAGCTCCACCTGCAGCTCTTTGAGTTCACCATCCGATTGGGTATTGGCAATGCGCTTGTACATCACCAGGCGCTGCTGCACGTCGTGCAGATAGTCGTCGGGGATCAGCGCGGGCAAGTTGAGGCTGATTTCCACGCCGGTGTTGAAGGGGGCGTCGATGTTGGGCGTCTTGCCTGCCCGAATGGCCTTCACGGCGCGGTCGAGCATCTCCATATAGAGTGAGTAGCCGATGGTTTCCATCTGGCCGCTCTGCTCGTCGCCCAGCAGCTCCCCGGCACCGCGAATTTCCATGTCGTGGCTGGCCAGGGTGAAGCCCGCGCCCAGGTCGTCGGAGGCGCTGATGGCTTCCAGGCGCTTGACCGCATCCCGGGTCATTGCCTTCGGCGAGGGCGTGAGCAGATAGGCGTAGGCCTGGTGGTGGCTGCGGCCCACGCGCCCCCGCAGCTGGTGCAGCTGGGCCAGGCCGAACTTGTCGGCCCGCTCGATCAGAATGGTGTTGGCGCTCGGCACGTCGATGCCGGTTTCGATGATGGTCGAACATACCAGCACGTTGAAGCGCCGATGATAAAAGTCGGACATCACGCGTTCCAGGCTACGCTCCGGCAGCTGGCCGTGGGCCACCGCCACTCGCGCTTCCGGCACCAGCTCGCGAATCTGTTCGGCGGCGTTTTCGATGGTCTTGACTTCGTTGTGCAGGAAGTAGACCTGGCCGCCGCGCAGAATTTCCCGCAGCAGGGCCTCCTTGATCACGCTGTCGTCGCGCTGCTGGACGAAGGTTTTGACCGACAGGCGCCGGGCGGGTGGCGTCGCGATGATGGAGAGGTCGCGAATGCCGCTCATCGCCATGTTCAACGTTCTCGGGATGGGCGTGGCGGTCAGCGTGAGAATGTCGATCTCGGCCCGCAGGGTCTTGAGCTTCTCCTTTTGGGCGACGCCAAAACGGTGCTCTTCATCGATGATCAGTAGCCCCATTTTGGGCAGCTCGACGCTCTTGGACAGCAGCTTGTGGGTGCCGATAACGATATCGGTCTGCCCGCTCTTGATGCTCTCCAGGGTCTGGGTCATCTCTTTGCCGCCGGTAAAGCGCGAGATCAGGCTGATGTTCACCGCCGTGTCGGCAAAGCGGTCACGGAAGTTTTCGAAATGCTGGCGTGCCAGCAGGGTAGTGGGCACCAGGACCACCACCTGCCTGCCCGACTGCACAGCCAGGAACGCTGCGCGCATGGCGACTTCGGTCTTGCCGAAGCCCACGTCGCCGCACACCACGCGGTCCATGGGCTGGGGCGATACCATGTCGCTGATCACCGCTTCGATGGCGGCCTGCTGGTCGGGTGTCTCCTCGAAGGGGAAGCTGGCCGCGAAGCGCACGTACTCTTCGCCGGGGGCTTCGTAGACCACCCCTTGCTGGGCCTCGCGCCGGGCGTAGATGTCGAGCAGTTCGGCGGCGGTGTCGCGAATCTTTTCGGCGGCCTTGCGGCGGGCCTTCTCCCACTGGTCGGAGCCCAGCTTGTGCAGCGGTGCCAGCTCGTCGTCGGCACCGCTGTAGCGAGAAATCAGGTGCAGGCTGTCCACCGGCACGTACAGCTTGGCGCCATCGGCATAGGAGAGCGCCAGAAACTCGTTGGCCTGGCCCCCGGCTTCCAGGGTTTCCAGGCCCAGATAGCGGCCCACCCCGTGGGCCTGGTGGACCACCGGCGCCCCCTCGCGGAGTTCTGACAGATGACGCACGGCCAGTTCGTTGTCATCGGTGGCTTTCTCGCGGCGGCGGCTCTGTCGTACCACGTCGCCGAACAGCTCGGTTTCACTGATCACCGCCAGGTCGGGCGTTTCCAGCCACAGGCCGCTGGCCACCAGGCTTTCGGTGATGGCCAGCGGCTGGTCACCTTTCAGGAAGGCGTGGAAGTTCTCCACGCGGGGTAGCGAGAGCTTGAGCGGCGCCAGCACTTCCTCCAGTGCTTCTCGGCGACCACGAGATTCCGCCACGAACAGCAGGCGCGTACCGGGTTGCGCCGCCATGAAGCTTGCCAGCTCGGCCAGCGGCTGTTTGGCTCGCGCATTGATGGCCAGCGAGGGCAGGGCACGGGCCTGGGGTGCCAGCGCATGGCGCTGCTGCTCGTCCTCGGTGAACTCCACTCTGGGCCGTGCCTTGATGGCGGCAAACACGTCGCTGACCGGAAAGAACGCACGATGGGGCGGCAGTAGGGGGCGTGTCGGGTCGACGCCCAGATTGACGTAGCGCGCTTCGATGGCCTGCCAGTGCTGTTCGGCGGCAGCGAAGACGCCCGGCAGCAGGGCGATCCGGGTGTCATCTGTCACGTGGTCGAACAGCGACGCGGTTTCGTCGAAGAACAGCGGCAGGTACTGCTCCAGTCCCGGTGAAGGAATGGCCTTCAGAGCGTCGTTGTAGAGCGGGCACTGGCGCGGGTCGACGTCGAACAGGGTCTCGAACTGCTCGCGGAAGCAGGCAATGGCGCTGCGGCTCAGCGAGTACTCGTGGGCGGGCAGCAGTTCGATGCCGTCGATTTTGTCGGTAGAGCGCTGGCTGCCTGGGTCGAAGTGGCGCAGGGTGTCGATCTCGTCATCGAACAGGTCGATACGAATCGGCTCGTCCATGCCCATGGCGAACAGGTCGATGATGGCTCCGCGCATGGCGTATTCGCCCGGCTCGTAGACCGTTTCCACCGCGCGATAGCCCGCCCGTGAAAGCGATTCGCGGAAGGTTTCCCGGTCGAGCCTGGCGCCGGACTGCAGGGTCATGACGCGGCCTGCAATGTAAGACACCGGTGGCAAGCGCTGCATCAGCGTATTGATGGGCACCAGCACGATGCCGCGCGCGCCGTCCTGCAGCTGCCTCAGCGTGCGCAGGCGGGCGGAGATAATATCCTGGTGCGGTGAAAAACTGTCGTAAGGCAATGTTTCCCAGTCGGGGAACGGCAGCACCGGCACGCTGCTGTAAAAGGCCAGATCCTGCTCCAGGCGCTGGGCGCTGGCGGTATTGGGTGTAATGACCAGCAGTGGTGCGCTGGCCGCCACCTGGGCCAGTGCCAGCGCAGTGGCGCTGCCCGGCGGCGCTTTCAGGTAGAGCGTATCGCGTATCCCTTGCGGCTGAGGCGGTTCGAGCAGAGAAAAAGAGGTCATGGAGTCGGCTTCGTTTTGCGCTGGAACGGAACCAGAATCATACACGAACGACACTTTTACGCAGCGCCTTTCGGCCCGTGGGTCGGGCGGGGTCGTCATCGCGCGTTGCATCATTGGTGTTTGTAGTCAATGCCCTATTTCTGTAATACCCCTACATCCTGTGCGACTATCCACTCATTGCGGCCACGCCGCTGGCTCCGGATAATGCCCCCTGAAAATCCCCTTCACTACCCATGAGGCCGCCCGTGAGTCAGCAAACTCTCGACAACGTTTTTCAGGATTGGCAGAACAACGAAGCTCTGGCCGAGCAAATGATCCCGCTGGTCGGGAAGCTGTATCGCCAGAACAACGTTGTCGCCACCATGTTCGGACGTTCTCTGATCAAGCGGTCGGTTATTCGGATTCTTAAAGACCATCGTTTCGTGCGCAAGATCGAGGGCACCGAGCTGTCCGTGGAAGACACCTTCCCGATCGTTCAGGCCATGAGCGAGATGAACCTGGGTCCGGCCCACGTCGATGTGGGCAAGCTGGCGGTGATGTTCAAGCGCCAGGGCGGCGGTGACCTGAACGCTTTCCTGCGCGGCGAGCTGAGCGATATCATCGATGGCTACCAGCCGGGTGCCAGCACCGGTGAGCCCCAGGACGTGGTGCTTTACGGGTTTGGCCGTATCGGTCGCCTGCTGGCCCGTGTCATGGTCGAAAAAGCCGGTGGCGGCAACCTGTTGCGTTTGCGTGCCATCGTGGTGCGTGGCCGTGGCGACGTGGGCAAGGACCTCGAGAAGCGCGCCAGCCTGCTGCGTCGTGATTCTGTCCATGGGCCCTTCGATGGCACCATCACGGTAGACGCCGAAGCGCGTACGCTGACCATCAATGGTAACGTGGTTCAGGTGATCTACGCCGATTCGCCCAGCGAGATCGACTATACCGCTTACGATATCCATAACGCCGTGGTGGTGGACAATACCGGGATCTGGCGTGACGAAGCAGGCCTGGGCCAGCACCTGGAGTGCAAGGGCGCGGCCAAGGCGCTGCTCACGGCGCCGGGCAAAGGCGATATCAAGAACGTCGTGTTTGGCATCAACCACGAAACCATCGGCGAAAGCGACCGCATCGTGTCGGCGGCGTCGTGCACTACCAACGCCATCGTGCCGGTGTTGAAAGTGCTCAACGATGAGTTCGGTGTGGTGACCGGCCATGTGGAAACCGTGCATGCCTACACCAATGACCAGAACCTGATCGACAACTACCACAAGGGCGATCGTCGCGGACGCAGCGCTGCCCTGAACATGGTATTGACCGAAACCGGTGCGGCCAAGGCCGTCGCCAAGGCGCTGCCCGAGCTGGAAGGCAAGCTGACCGGCAATGCCATCCGCGTGCCTACGCCCAACGTCTCCATGGCGATTCTGAATCTGACCCTGGAGAAGGGCACCGATGCAGTGGCGCTTAACGACTACCTGCGTCGTATGTCCATCGATTCGTCCTATCAGAAGCAGATCGACTTCGTCGACTCTGCGGAGGTGGTCTCGTCGGATTTCGTCGGCAACCGTCATGCCGGTATCGTGGACGCCAAGGCGACCATCGCCAACGGCACCCATGCCGTGGTCTACGTTTGGTACGACAACGAATTCGGCTACAGCTGCCAGGTCATCCGCATTCTTCAGCACATGTCCAACGTGCAGTTCCTGAAACTGCCGCGTCAGGCCAGCTGAGCGATCGGGGAGGGTGTTCGACTAATGCAGCATTATTAGATGAAACACCATGCCTTTCAAGCGCCACCTTCGGGTGGCGTTTTTGTATATAGCACTTTCGGAGGCGGTCAGGGATGTGGTCATTGGCCGCGCTTATCTTTATAATACGATGGATTTTTTCGGGGTGGTTCAAGCTTGCTTGGGCCGGACTGGTAACAATCTGAACAGAAAACAAGAATTCGCTGAGCAGAAATTAAGCAATCGAACCCCTTACCTTCGTATATCCGATCCATCAACTGGGCGAGACTATGATCGAAGTCAAAAAAGGCCTGGATCTCCCCATCACGGGAGCGCCTGAGCAGCGTATTGAAGATGCGCAGCTTGTGCGCCATGTGGCAATCCTGGGCACCGACTACGTTGGCATGAAGCCAACGATGGAAGTTCAGGCAGGGGATAAGGTCAAACTAGGCCAGCTGCTCTTCACCGACAAGAAAGTCGACGGCGTGCGCTTCACCGCACCCGCCGCTGGTGAAGTGGTCGCTATCAACCGTGGCGAAAAACGTCGTTTGCTGTCTGTGGTCATAAAAGTCGATGAAAATGAAGAAGCGATGACATTCGCTTCTCATGATCGTGGTACTTTAGGACAGCTGGATCGTCAGACCGTTGTCGACCAACTGGTCGAGTCGGGTCTCTGGACTGCCTTGCGCACCCGTCCCTTCTCGCGCACGCCTGCCATCGACAGCGTTCCTGCCGATATCTTTGTCACCGCCGTGGATACTCATCCGCTCAGCGCTGACCCGGCACTCATCATCAATGAGAACTCCCAGGCATTCGAAGACGGCCTCAAGGTGCTAACCCGCCTGACCGAGGGCAACGTTTTTCTGTGCACGGGTGCCAACGCATCACTGCCCGGCAGCGATGTCAGCGGCGTCAAGACCGAAAGCTTTGCCGGGCCGCACCCTGCGGGTCTGGTCGGCACGCACATTCACTACCTGTCGCCTGTCGCGCTGCACAAGAAAGTGTGGCACATCGGTTATCAGGACGTGATCGCGTTCGGCAAACTGTTCGTGGAAGGCAAGCTGGACGTCTCCCGCATCGTCGCGGTGGGCGGCCCACGCGCTGAGAAACCTCGTCTGCTGCGCACCCGTGTGGGCGCCAGTACCCAGGAACTCCTGGCAGGCGAAGTGATTCAGCCCGAGGACACTCGCGTCATCTCCGGTTCGGTATTTTCAGGCTTTGCCGCCGAGGGCAATATCACTTATCTGGGTCGCTTCCATAATCAGATCAGCTTGTTGGAAGAGGGTAACAAGCGCACCTTCATGGGATGGCTCTCGCTGGGTGCGAACCGTCACTCCATCATGGGCATCTATCTGTCCAGGTTCAAAGGCCTGAGCAACTACGCGCCGACCACTTCCACCAATGGCTCCGAGCGTGCCATGGTGCCGGTGGGCAACTACGAGCGCGTCATGCCGTTGGATATCATGCCGACGCAGCTGCTGCGTTCGCTGATTGTGGGCGACATTGAGGTTGCCATGCAGCTCGGGTGTCTGGAGCTGGACGAAGAGGACCTGGCGCTGTGTACCTATGTTTGCCCCGGCAAATACGAGTACGGCCCCATCCTGCGTGACAATCTCACCATGATCGAGAAAGAGGCCTGATGATGGGTATTCGACAAACACTCGATAATCTCGAGCCGCATTTCCACAAGGGTGGCAAGTACGAGAAGTTCTATCCGCTGTACGAAGCGGTAGACACCATCTTCTACACCCCCCCGAGTGTCGCCAAGACCACTGCCCACGTTCGTGACGGCGTCGACCTGAAACGCATCATGATCACCGTGTGGATGTGTACTTTCCCGGCCATGTTCTTCGGTATGTGGAGCGCTGGCTGGCAAGCCAATACCGCCATCGAAGCAGGCTATGCTTCCATGGGCGGCTGGCGCGAAGCGATCATGATGACCCTGGCGGGTGGCCATGATCCGGGTAGTCTGTGGGCCAACTTTGTCCTCGGTGCCACCTACTTCCTGCCCATCTATCTGGTGACCTTCGCGGTCGGCGGTTTCTGGGAAGTCCTGTTCGCGGTCAAGCGTGGCCACGAAGTCAACGAAGGCTTCTTCGTCACTTCCGTACTGTTCGCACTGATCCTCCCGGCGACCATCCCGCTCTGGCAGGTGGCCCTGGGTATCACCTTCGGTGTGGTGATCGGCAAGGAAATCTTCGGCGGTACTGGCAAGAACTTCCTGAACCCCGCGTTGACTGGTCGTGCCTTCCTCTACTTTGCTTACCCGGCGCAGATTTCCGGCGACGCAGTATGGGTGGCCGCCGATGGCTACTCGGGAGCCACCGCGCTTTCTGTGGCCTTCCAGGACGGTATGACGGCATTGACCAACTCCCTTAGCTGGTGGGACGCATTCCTGGGCTTTATGCCCGGCTCGGTAGGTGAGGTCTCGGCGCTGGCCATCTTTATCGGTGGTGCGGTATTACTGTGGACCGGTGTTGCATCGTGGCGAATCATGCTTGGGGTGTTCCTGGGTATGGTAGTGACCAGCACACTGTTCAACCTGATTGGCTCCGAGACTAACCCGATGTTCGCCATGCCGTGGTACTGGCACCTTGTGATTGGCGGCTTCGCGTTTGGTATGGTGTTTATGGCAACGGACCCTGTGTCTGCTTCCATGACCAACCAGGGGCGTTTGGTGTTTGGCGCGCTAATCGGTGTGATGACGGTGCTGATCCGCGTGGTGAACCCGGCATTCCCGGAAGGCATCATGCTGGCCATCCTGTTTGCCAACCTGTTCGCACCGCTGATTGACCACATGTTCGTCCAGGCCAATGTCAAGCGCCGTCTCAAGCGTACTGGCACACCGGCCGAGGAGACTGCCTAATGGCACAAGGTAACAACTCCATCAAGAAAGTACTGATCGTAGCGTTTTCGCTGTGCATCGTGTGCTCGGTCATCGTTTCGACGGCGGCCGTGGCACTGCGCCCTGCGCAGCAGCTCAATCAGGAACTCGACCGTAAGACCAATATCCTGCGCGTTGCCAATCTTTACGAAAGGGGCATGGACGTCGAAGCCGCTTTCCGTGAAGTAACACCACGCGTGGTCAACCTCGAAACGGGCGAGTACTCGGATCAGCACGATCCCGAGACCTTCGACGGCTTCGAAGCTCGTCGTGATCCGGCGGCCTCGCGCACTCTGTCAGGTCAGCGTGACCCGGCAGGCTTGTCGCGGGTCGAAAATTACGCCACCGTTTACCTGGTGGGCGACCCGGACAGCCCCGAGCAGATCATTCTGCCCATCCGTGGCCAGGGCCTGTGGGGCCTGATGCGCGGCTTCCTGTCGGTCGAAGGTGACGGTAATACCATCGTCGGTATCACCTACTTCGAGCACAGTGAAACGCCAGGGCTGGGTGCCGAGGTCAACAACCCCCGTTGGCAGGCTCAGTGGGAAGGCAAGCAGATCTTCGACGAAGAGGGTGATATGGTACCGGCTATCCGTGTCGTGAAGGGTAGTGGTAGCGGTGACCATGAAGTCGACGGCCTGTCGGGTGCCACCCTGACCGCTAACGGTGTTAACAACATGCTGCAGTTCTGGCTGAGCCCGGAAGGCTTCGGTGAATACCTGGCCAAGTTCCGCAGCGGCGTTGACCAGGAAGACGTTCAGGACGCTGACGTCGAACTCGAAGCGGAAGGAGCTTGATCATGGCGGACGTAAATGCAAAAAGCGTCTTGACGGCGCCGATCTTCAAGAATAACCCGATTGCCCTGCAGATCCTCGGTATCTGTTCTGCGCTGGCGGTGACCACCAGCATGAGCGTATCGCTGGTCATGGCCCTGGCGGTAATCTTCGTAACGGCTTTCTCGAACCTGTTCGTATCGTTGATTCGGAACCACATTCCGTCCTCGATCCGTATCATCGTTCAGATGACGATCATCGCCTCGTTGGTTATCGTGGTCGATCAGATTCTGAAAGCCTACGCCTACGAAATGTCCAAGCAGCTGTCGGTCTTCGTCGGTCTGATCATCACCAACTGTATCGTCATGGGACGTGCAGAAGGTTTTGCCATGACCAACTCTCCCGGCATGTCCTTCCTGGACGGTATCGGTAACGGCCTGGGCTACGGTTTCGTTCTGATGGTCGTTGGCTTCTTCCGTGAACTGCTGGGTGCGGGCAGCATCTTTGGCTTCACCGTACTGCCCACCGTGCAAAACGGCGGCTGGTACGTGCCGAACGGTCTGCTGCTGTTGCCGCCGTCTGCCTTCTTCATCATCGGTCTGTTGATCTGGGCAATTCGTGCCTACAACCCCGAGCAGGTAGAAGAGAACGAGTTCAAGATGAAGCACAACACCAAGCCGAAGGAGGCTGTGTAACATGGAACACTATCTAAGCCTTTTCGTTGCTTCGGTTTTCGTCGAGAACCTGGCGCTGGCTTTCTTCCTCGGTATGTGTACCTTCCTGGCGGTTTCCAAGAAGGTCTCGGCGGCATTCGGTCTGGGCATCGCGGTCATCGTGGTACTGACCATTGCCGTACCGGTGAACAACCTGGTATTCAACCTGCTGCTGGCAGAGGGCGCACTGACCTGGACGGGTATCAGCGGTGCAGAGAACATCGATCTCTCGTTCCTTGGCCTGCTGAGCTACATCGGCGTTATTGCTGCGCTGGTGCAGATCCTGGAGATGTTCCTGGATAAATACGTACCTGCGCTGTACAACGCGCTGGGCGTATTCCTGCCGCTGATCACCGTAAACTGCGCCATTCTTGGTGGCGTACTGTTCATGGTGGAGCGTAACTACAACTTCGGCGAATCCGTCATGTACGGCTTCGGTTCGGGAGTAGGCTGGGCGCTGGCCATTACCGCGCTGGCCGGTATCCGCGAGAAGCTGAAGTATAGCGACGTGCCTGGCGGTCTGCAGGGTCTAGGCATCACGTTCATCACCGTTGGCTTGATGTCACTGGGCTTCATGTCCTTCTCGGGCATCCAGCTGTAATCGGAGCCGGTTTTCTCGGCAGCCCTGGGCTGCCGAGGTACAGAAAACCTTCAGCAATAGGAAACCGACATGGTTGATACATCTGTCATCTTGCTCGGTGTTGTCATGTTCACGATCATCGTCATCAGCTTGACGGCGATCATTCTGGCAGCGCGAAGCAAGCTAGTGAGTAGCGGGGACGTGACGATCGAAGTCAACGGCGACCCCGAGCACACCCTGAGAACCCAGGCTGGCGGCAAGCTGCTGAACACCCTGGCGGCCAACGGCATCTTCCTGTCGTCTGCCTGTGGTGGCGGCGGTTCTTGCGCCCAGTGCAAATGCCGAGTGGAAGAGGGCGGCGGCTCTATCCTGCCCACCGAAGAATCTCACTTCACCATGCGTGAGAAGAAAGAAGGCTGGCGTCTTTCCTGTCAGGTACCTGTGAAGCAGGACATGAAAGTGGAAGTGCCGGAAGAAGTCTTCGGCGTGAAGAAGTGGGAAACCGAAGTCACCGCCAACCCCAACGTGGCGACCTTCATCAAGGAGCTGAACCTGAAGCTGCCTGAAGGTGAAGAAGTGGCCTTCCGTGCGGGTGGTTACGTGCAGCTGGTGGCACCGCCTTACGATATCAAGTTCTCCGATTTCGACATCGAAGAAGAGTATCGTGGCGACTGGGAAAAATTCGGCCTGTTCGATATTACCCACAAGAACAACGAGGAAGTCATCCGCGCCTACTCCATGGCGAACTATCCGGAAGAGAAAGGCCTCCTCAAGTTCAACATCCGTATCGCCACGCCGCCTCCGGGCAGCAGCCATCCGCCTGGCCTGATGTCTACTTACGTCTTCAACCTGAAGCCGGGTGACAAGGTAACGGTCATGGGTCCGTTTGGTGAGTTCTTCGCCAAGGACACCGACGCGGAAATGGTCTTCATCGGTGGTGGTGCCGGTATGGCCCCGATGCGTAGCCATATCTTCGACCAGCTCAAGCGACTGAAGTCGGACCGCAAGATTTCGTTCTGGTACGGTGCGCGCTCCTGGCGCGAGACCTTCTACAACGAAGAGTACGACCAGTTGGCCGAAGAGTTCCCGAACTTCGAGTGGCATCTGGCGCTGTCCGATCCGCAGCCGGAAGACAACTGGGAAGGCCCGACGGGCTTCATCCACAACGTGCTGTACGAAAACTATCTGAAGGACCACCCGGCGCCTGAAGATTGCGAGTACTACATGTGTGGGCCGCCCATGATGAACGCTTCCGTCATCAAGCTGCTGCTTGATATGGGAGTCGAGCCGGAAAATATCCTGCTGGATGACTTCGGCGGCTAAGGTAGCGCTGACGCGCTCCACAACGGGGCTGACCTTCGGGTCAGCCCCGTTGGCGTTTATGCCTGATCATTTTGTGTTGGCTGAGGTACAATAGGGCCAACTTTCAAGGCACTTATTGGCCCAACCGTGGTCGGCAGGTGTGACCATTCAACGATGCTAGCAACACTGCTGGGAGAACATCATGGCAATCTGGCTACTGGTATTTGGCTTCATGGCGCTGGTAATGACCGCAATGGCGGTGGGCGTACTGATGGGACGCAAGCCCATTGCAGGCTCCTGTGGCGGGCTCAACCAGCTCGGTTTGAAGGATGGCTGCGATATCTGCGGCGGCAAGGACGAAGTATGCGAGGAAGAGAACCGCAAGCGTAGCAGTGCGCGCCGTCGCAGCGACGAGAGCCGCGGTGCCGACCTGGGCTACGATGCCACGCGTCGCTAAGCTCCCGTTTATTTTCAAGGAGAACGAAACCCTATGGCGGTTCATAATTATGATGTCGTGGTCATCGGTACTGGCCCGGCGGGCGAGAGCGCTGCCATCAACGCAGCCAAACATGGCATGCGCGTGGCCATCATCGAAAAGCAAGCGCAGGTAGGGGGCAACTGTACCCACTGGGGCACGATTCCTTCCAAGGCGTTGCGCCATCAGGTCAAGCAGATCATGGCCTTCAACACCAACCGCATGTTCCGCGACATCGGTGAACCCCGCTGGTTCTCGTTTCCCAAAGTGATGGAGCGCTCTCGCGGCACTATCGACAAACAGGTCGAAATGCGCACCACCTTCTATGCGCGTAACCGCATCGACCTGTTCCATGGCGTTGCCCGCTTCAAAGACGAACACACCGTGGTGGTGCGTGACCGTCAGGAAGGCATGGAAGAGCTGGTGGCCAAGAAGATCGTTATTGCCACGGGCTCTCGGCCTTACCGTCCTGCAGACATCAACTTCCGCCACCCGCGCATCTACTGCTCGGATACCATTCTCAGCCTGTCGCATACACCGCGTACCCTGGTGATTTTTGGTGCCGGGGTCATCGGCTGTGAATACGCCTCGATCTTTTCCGGCCTGGGCGTCAAGGTGGACTTGATCAACAACCGCGATAGCCTGCTGTCGTTCCTGGACGACGAGATCAGCGATGCGCTGTCGTATCATCTGCGTAAGCACGGCGTGCTGATTCGTCACAACGAAGAGTACGCCAGCGTCGAAGGCGACGAAGCCGGGGTGGTGGTGCGCCTCAAATCCGGCAAGAAAATCCGCGCCGATGCCTTCCTATGGGCCAACGGCCGCACCGGCAACACCGATAGCCTGGGGCTGGAAAACATCGGCCTGGAGGCCAACGGTCGCGGCCAGCTGAGCGTGGATGAACACTACCGCACGGGGATTCCGCATATATATGCCGCAGGCGACGTGATTGGTTGGCCAAGCCTGGCCAGTGCCGCCTACGATCAGGGGCTCAACTCGTGCAACGAGCTGCTGGAGAAGGAGTACCGTTTCGTCAGCGACGTGCCGACCGGTATCTATACCATTCCTGAAATCAGCTCCTTTGGCCCCAACGAGCGCGAGCTGACCGAAGCGAAAGTGCCTTACGAAGTCGGCAAGGCGTTTTTCAAGGATACCGCCCGTGCCCAGATCACCGGCGATACGGTCGGCATGCTGAAGATCCTGTTCCACCAGGACACCCTGGAAATTCTCGGCATCCACTGCTTTGGCGACCAGGCATCGGAGATCCTGCACATCGGCATGGCCATCATGCAGCAGGAGGGCAAGGCCAATACGCTCAAGTACTTCGTCAACACCACCTTCAATTACCCCACCATGGCAGAAGCCTACCGAGTGGCGGCACAAAACGGTCTGAACCGGGTGTTCTAAGCGGTCAGGGCGGGCCTTCCTGAAAAGGGTGGCCCCACCGATCAGCTTCGGTAGGAGGCCGCTTTAGCGGGCGAATGGCGCCGTCAGGCGCCCTGGCCAGGCCCCCATCGCGAGCTGAAGCTCCCTCCCACGGGTGCGTTTCAGGCTTCACCGTCGCGAGCTGAAGCTCCCTCCCACGAGTGCATTTCAGGCTTCACGCTTCTGTGGGAGGCCGCTTCAGCGGGCGAATGGCGCCGTCAGGCGCCCTGGTCAAGCCACTGTCGCGAGCTGAAGCTCCCTCCCACAAGTGCATTTCAGCACCGTCGCGAGTTGAAGCTTCCTCTCACGGCTCTTCAGGGCGACGCTATAGCGTTTCCAAAAGCTGTCTAGCCCGGGGCTGCCATTCGCCTTCAAGGGAAGCGGCTTGGGTAAGCGATGCTCGGGCGTCTGCAAGGCGCGCTTGTTGGAATTGTAAAATGGCCAGGTTAAGCCATGCTGCACCCATCTCCGGGTCGAGGCTCGTGGCCGTCTCGAAGGCGGCCAGGGCGGCTTCGGGCTGGCCATCGGCATACAGCGCATTGCCCAGCGCAAATTGCCCTGTAGGGTTTTGCGGGAAGCGTTCACTGAATGCCTGCCAACTGCTCAGCGTTTTCTCTGATCCGTGCTGCTCTTCAAAGGCACTAATGGCCTCTAACGCATTGCGCGCCGTGACACCTTCGGGCAGCGTGCCGGGCTGGCTGACTACGAACCCCCAGCGCTGGCTGCGCGCCCAGGTGGCATCGAAGCGGCTGAACGACAGGCGGTGGCGCTCGATCTCGCCGCTACGCAGCAACAGCGTTTCATCGGGCAGGTCGTAGCCAATGGCCACCGCGTAGTGCCACATGGGGAAGGCGGGCAGCGCCAGGTTCTGCATGACCACCACCGGGTCACCCGCCGCCAGGTGGCCCAGCAGGGCATCCATGGTGGCGCGAATGGGGATCGCCAGCCGTTCCTGGCGACGCACCGTGGCCAGCATTTCCGGTTGCACGCTGCCATCCCGCCCCGGAATGAACACCTGGGGGATCAGTTCGTCGACGCTGGTGTCCACCCCTTCATGGGTCAGCACCATGGCCAGGGTGGCGGGGCCACACTGGTACTCGGTCTGGGCGAAGAACGGCACGTCTTGCAGCTCGGTTTGCGGCGGCAGGTCGCGCTGGGTGCTTTCCAGCAGCACGGGGGCGCGGGCACAGCCACCGAGCAGCAGTACCAACGCTAAAACGCCCGCAGTGCGGGCGTTGAACAAGCGGTGGAGCAGGCCGAGGCGCTTAGCGGGTAAACGGATAGACATCGGTCAACCCGAGAATGTCGGTGATCAGCAGAATGATGAAGACCGCAAACAGGGCTCCGATCACGCCCGCACCGGCCGGCAGTTCTTCCAGCTGTTGGGCCATCTGTTGGGCTTCTGCATCACTCAGCGCCGCCACACGGGCTTCCACGTCGGCGGGGTTCACACCCTGCTTTAGCAGTTGATCCTGCACATCGGCACGGGCGAGGATTTCATTGATACGCTCGCGGTCCGCACCGGCACGGTCGCCTGCTAAAACAGACTGCGTCGATACCAGATCCATACCTTGAGGGGCGGTGGGGGCCGCCACGACGGGCAGGCTGGCCAGCACTAACGCAGCAATCAAAAGGGTCGCGAGGTAAGCACGCACTGTTTTCATCGTCTTCTTCCTTAGACTGGTCGGGGAGCAAGCGTTTTTAGCGCTTGAATCAATAGTATAGAAACAAACATCATGAGATTTAAGGCAAAATGGCAAAGTGCTAATTATTTGCACTAATCCGGTAGGTCCAGGGGGTTTCCGAGAGAATGCCCCGGGCGCCTGCCATGCTCATGGCCAGATCGTGAAGCCCCGCCCAAAGCGGCACCGGCGAGGCGCCTTTCACGGCCAGGTCGAGCCGCTGGGCCATCAGCAACAGCTTGTGCAGCCGCTTCATGGGCAGCCGCTGAATGGCTTTCTGGTACGCCGGGCGGCGCTTGTCGAAAATCATCGGCTTCTGGCTTTTGCAGGCGTGCTCGAAGCTCTGCCCTTGATCCAGATGCTGATGCAGCGAGAGCAGGGTGCGCAGCTCGCGGGTCAGTGCCCACAGCACGATAGGCGCTTCCACGCCTTCGCTTTTCAGGCCGTTGACGATGCGCGAGGCGCGGCTGGGCTCCCCCTTCAGGCAGGCATCCGCCAGGTTGAAGACATCGAAACGCGAGCTGTCTTCCACGCCCTGGGCGATGCTTTCGACCCCCAGGCGGGCCTGGGGCGGGTGCATCAGCGCCAGTTTCTGCAACTCCTGATCGGCGGCCAGCAGGTTGCCTTCGGTACGTTCGCCCAGCAGCCTGGCGGCGTCCAGGTCGAGCTGCAGGCCATGCAGGGCCGCCCGGTCACGCAACCAGTACCCCAGCCGCGAGGCATCGACCGGCCAGACCGGCACGAACAGGCCGTGCTTGTCCAGCGCCTTGAACCAGGCCGACTTCTGCTGTTTGGCATCGACCTTGCCCATGCTGATCAACAGCAGGTCATCGCTGCCCTCCATCAGTTCGGCGTACTGGGCCAGCGCCTTGCTGCCATCCTGCCCTAGTTTGTGGCTGCCCAGGCGCAGCTCCAGCAACTTGTTGGATGCGAACAGCGAGAGGTTGCTGGCCGTTTCCAGCAGCCGCCCCCAGGCAAAATTGGGCTCCACATCGAGCACTTCGCGCTCTTCGATACCGGCCTGGCGCGCCGCTGCACGCACCGCATCGCAGGCATCGCGATGCTGCAACGGCTCGTCTCCCGCCACGATCACCGCCTTGGGCAGCTTCTTGGCCAGGGCCGCAGGCAGCTGGTCGGCAAATACCTTCACCGCAGCGCCTCGAGGTTGGCCAACCGCTCGACGATGCGCTGGGCCAGCTGGCGAGTCAGGGTCTGCTCGGCTTCCTGGAACAGCGACTCGCGGTTCAGCAGGTCGTCATCGCTGACGCGAATCCGCGTGCTGGTACTCAGCGTGGCGTTGTTCAGAGCGTAGGCATTGGTTTCCCGCTGCTGCACCGACAGCGATGTGCTCAGCGTCAGCTCATGCTCACGGCTAGCACGGCCATCGGTCCCGATGCGCCGCTCCTGAAGGGAAGGGGTGCCCAGGGTGACGCGCCAGGGCGCGCCGTTTTCCACCTCAGTGCCCAGCTGCTGCAGGCGGGTGCGCAGCTGTTGGGCGAGGGTGCTGTTGGCATCCCCCTCCAGGGCCAGCGGCGGCAGGCTGGGCATGGAGTCGGTGCCGCGCAGGCGGAACCCGCAGCCGCCCAGCAGCGCCACCGCACAGGCGGCGCTGCCAAGGGTCAGGAAGTGACGTCGATTCATCCGCTCACCACGATGTTGACCAGCTTGCCCGGCACCACGATCACTTTACGCACCGTCTTGCCTTCCAGATGGCGCTGGACGTTGTCGCTCTCCATCGCCAGTTTCTCGATGGCGGCTTTGTCGGCGCTGGCCGGGGCTTCCAGGCGAGCGCGCAGTTTACCGTTCACCTGCACCACCAGCTCGATGCTGTCGCGGGTGAGGGCGGCTTCATCCACCGCTGGCCACGGCGCTTCGATGGCAGGCTGGGTGTGGCCCAGCTGCTGCCACAACGTGTGGCACAGGTGCGGGGTGATCGGGGCCAGCAGCAGTACGCAGGCTTCCAGCGCTTCACGGCTCACCGCCAGGCCCAGCTCAGAGCTGTCGTCGAACTTGGCAACCGCGTTGGAAAGCTCCATCACGGCGGCAATGGCAGTGTTGAAGGTGGTGCGGCGGCCAATGTCGTCGCTGGCTTTCTTGATGGTCTCGTGGGTCTTGCGACGCAGCGCTTTCTGGTCGTCGTTCAGCGCGTCCACGTTCAAGGTGCCGGGGGTGCCCGCCGCCAGATGCTCGGTAACCTGACGCCAGATCCGCTTCAGGAAGCGGTGCGCGCCTTCCACGCCGGAATCGGACCACTCCAGCGACTGCTCGGGCGGGGCGGCAAACATCATGAACAGGCGCACGGTGTCGGCCCCGAACTTGTCGATCATCGACTGAGGATCGACGCCGTTGTTCTTCGACTTGGACATCTTCTCGATGCCGCCCATCTCCACCGGCTGGCCATCGCTCATCAGCACGGCGCTCAGCGGGCGGCCTTTCTCGTCGCGCTGCACTTCCACATCGGCAGGGTTGAACCACTCCTTGCCGCCGTTATCCTTGATGCGGTAGAAGGTTTCGGCGATCACCATGCCCTGGGTAAGCAGCTGCTGGAACGGCTCGTCGGAATCGACCATGCCGAAATCGCGCAGCAGCTTGTGGAAGAAGCGGGCGTAGAGCAGGTGCAGAATGGCGTGCTCGATGCCGCCAATGTAGAGATCCACCGGCAGCCAGTAGTTGGCGCGCTCGTCCAGCATGGCCTCGTGGTTATCCGCACAGCAGAAGCGGGCGAAGTACCAGGAAGACTCCATGAAGGTGTCGAAGGTGTCGGTTTCACGTACCCAGCCGTCGCCCAGCTCGGAGAACTCGGGCATCTTCTTCAGCGGCGAGCCGGAGGCATCCACGGTGACTTCCATGGGCAGGGCCACCGGCAGCTCATCATCGGAGAGCGGCACGGTCTGGCCTTCCGGGCCGTACTTCACCGGAATCGGCGCGCCCCAGTAGCGCTGGCGGGCAATACCCCAGTCGCGCAGGCGGTAGTTGGTTTTCACCTCGCCACGGCCCAGCTCGGCCAGTTTGGCGGCAATGGCATCGAACGCCGCCTGGAACTCCAGGCCGTCGAACTCGCCGGAATTGATCAGCGTGCCGTGCTCGGTGTAAGCGCCTTCGGAGATGTCCGGCGTGTTGCCGTGCTCGTTGGCGACCACCGGCTTCAGCTCGATGCCGTACTTGGTGGCAAACTCCCAGTCGCGCTGGTCGTGGGCGGGAACGGCCATCACCGCGCCGGTGCCGAACTCCATGAGCACGAAGTTGGCCACGAACACCGGCACCTCTTCACCGCTCAGCGGGTGAATGGCTTTATGGCCCGTGGCCATGCCCAGCTTCTCTTTGGTGGCCATTTCCGCTTCGGAGGTACCGCCCTTGGCGCACTCTTCGCAGAACGCGGCGATCTCGCTGCTCTGCTCGGCGGCTTGCTTGGCCAGCGGATGCCCGGCAGCCACGGCCACGTAGGTCACGCCCAGCAGCGTATCGGGGCGGGTGGTGTACACCGCCAGCGGCTCGCAGGCGCTGCCATCGGCGGCTTTGATGTCGAAGCTCAACTCGACGCCGTGGGATTTGCCGATCCAGTTGCGCTGCATGGTCTTGACCTGCTCGGGCCACTCGACGTTATCCAAATCGGCGAGCAGTTCCTCGGCGTAGTCGGTGATCTTCAAGAACCACAGCGGAATCTCTTTACGCTCCACCGGCGCGCCGGAGCGCCAGCCGCAGCCGTCGATGACCTGTTCGTTGGCCAGCACGGTTTGGTCCACCGGGTCCCAGTTCACCGTGGACATCTTCTTGTAGACCAGCCCCTTCTCCACCAGCTTGGTGAAGAACCACTGCTCCCAGCGGTAGTAGCTGGTGTCGCAGGTGGCGAATTCGCGGCTCCAGTCGTAGGCAAACCCCAGTGCTTTCAACTGGTTGCGCATGTAATCGATGTTTTGGTAGGTCCACTTGGCAGGCGGCACCTGATTTTGGATCGCGGCATTTTCCGCCGGCATGCCGAAGGCATCCCACCCCATGGGCTGCATGACATTTTTGCCCTGCATGCGCTGGAAACGTGAGACAACGTCGCCGATAGTGTAATTACGCACGTGGCCCATGTGCAGCTTGCCGCTGGGGTAGGGGAACATGGATAGGCAGTAGAACTTCTCGCGGTTGGCGTCTTCTACGGCTTTGAAGCACTGGTGCTTTTCCCAGTACTGCTGAGCATCACGTTCGATATCACGGGGGCTGTAGTGTGCGTCCATCGGTGTTTTCAAGGCCTTGGGGTCATTCGCCCAAAAAAGGGCGCAAAGTGAATAGTGGATGACGACTGTCAGATAAGTAACGTCGATTGTATCCTATGCCGGTGTATCCTTGAACGGCTAGCCGATGATAGGCAGCACTTGTGGCAACAAAAGGAGAGGACCCATGGAAAAACATAACGATCATCGCCTTCGTGAAGGCTACGAGCGCCTGCTGGAACGCATGCAGGATGGCGCCAACGAACTCACCTGGGAAAACCTGCAAAAGGATTTGGACGACGCCGTTGCCTTTGAAGCCGAACTGGAAGAGTACACCAAAGACGAGCTGGCCCTGCTGCGCGCCTGGGTAGAGCGCGACCTGAAAGACATGCGCTACTACATGGCCGATACCGGCAAGCAGGTAGCCAGCTGGCTGGGCATCGACCTGGACCGGCTTTCCCGCCGCGTGGCAGAGTCGCTGCTTTCTATTGCCGACCGTAGCATTGTCGAGCGGGAGCGCTTCGAAGACGACCTGGAAGCCGCCCGTGCCGACTACTGCGAAGGCGAAATCGCCGCCCCCGGCCTGATGGCCTGCACCCACTGCGACGCCCAGGTGATGCTCAACGAAGTCGCCCGGCTGGAGCCCTGCCACCAGTGTGGCCACCGCTACTTCTACCGCTTCCCCAACAAGATCATCGAAACCTGAGCTACAGGCCCAGCCAGGCGCTCAAGCCTGCTATCGCGCCCAGCGACAGCAGGCTCATGAGCGCCGCATAAGGCAGGTTGTTCTTCATCATCTGGTAGCCACTGACCCCATAACGCCCCTGTAACGAGAGGTTGATACCGGACAGCGGCCCCACGCTGGTACCCACCGCCCAGGCGCTCAACCCCACGAACGCAAACAGGGTTTGCTCCGCACCGCTGAGGTTGAGCACCGAGGCCAGCACCGATACGCCAATGATCGGGTGCAACCCCACCAGCGCGCTCAGGGCAATGGCTGCAAAGCTGACCATGGCCTGGGGCGCTCCAAACCGCGCAAACAGCGTCCAGGCATCGCCTGCCGCTGCGGCCACCAGCGTGGAAAGCCCCACGGTCAGCAAGCCCGCCGCCAGAAACAGCGAAATCTCCCCGCGCATGGCCGGTAACCGTGTGACGGTGTGCTGACGCAAACGGCGCAGGGTAAAGCGCGGCCCCGCAGGCAGGTTGCTCAGCAGCGCCACGCCAGGAATCAGAAAGGTAATGATGCTGACGATGCTCAGCGCAGGCGTCAGCCAAACATGGAACAGCATGACCAGCGCCGCCATGCCCGCAGGCATGAACAGGCTACGCGGCGACAGCGAAAAGCCATCCACCTCGCGCAAATCGAACCGCCGCCGTAGCTCCCAGGTGGTAAACAGCCCCGCCAGCATGGCCAACGGAAACCCCACCACGGCAATCTGCGCGTACTGCACCTCCGGCGCCAGAGCGATGACCACCGCCATGGAGGCAAAAAACGGCGACCACAGCGCCGCGCTACTCAACCCCCGGTTCAACGCCAACAGCTGCGGCGTGGTCAACGGCCCGCGCCGAGCCAGCCGGTCGCCCACCATGAGCACCGTGGAAAGGTTCAGAATGGTGCCCAGAAAATGCACCCCCAGCCAGGTACGCAGCACGCCCGCCGCCCCCGTCAACCGCCTGCCCGGCGCCCGCTTGTTGCCCTGAGTGCCGATCAGGGAAATAAAGCTCACCCCCACCAGCATGGTGGCCACGAACACATTGCCCTGCAGCATGGCAGGCCAACTCACCGCCGCCCCATACACCGTGTGCGCCACCACCAGCATCGCCGCCCCCAGCGCACTCAACACCCCCGCCTGACGCCGCGAACGCCGAGGAATATCCCGCCACAACAACGCCACCGCCGCCCACAGCAGATAGCTCACCGCCTGCGCGGTAGCTACCGCCCCGGTAAAGCCCAAAATCTGCGCCAAAAGCCCCAGCAGCACCAACACCCCCGCCAAGCGCTGCCGCCTCGTCGTCTCTTGCATCGCACACCCTTACTGGTTGAGTTAGCAGGCTAAGCTGCTTTACAAAAGAAGGCCAGCAGCAAGAGCGCGGGAAGAGGTGAGACAGCAAATGCTGGGGATGCACCATGTGAGAGATGAAAGATGAGGGAGATAACAGGTGTGAGAAATGACAGCGGTGCGAGCTGACATATGTGAGAGATCACAGTTGTCAGAGTTGGACGGTGTGGGGAAAAGGCAGGCGTGTCAGATGAGAGATGTGGGAGGACGCTTCAGCGCGCGACGATCAAGCCACCAACCCAACGATAACGCGACCAACAACGATAATTCCACCAACCCCGTAGCGCGGCGTAACGAGCAAAGCGAGGCACCCGCGAAGCACCGCAACACGGTGCCGATCCAGCCACCCAAGCCAATCACAAAGCAAGAGTCCACTTCAGCCGCAAAGATCAACCCACCTAGCCAGCCAACCCCGTAGCGCGGCGTAACGAGCAAAGCGAGGCACCCGCGAAGCACTGCAACGCAGTGCCGATCCAGCCACCCAAGCTGAGAAAAATTTTCGCCAGATAGGTGACCTAAGCAGATTTTATGCATAGAGTATGATTTAACAGGCAAAACGAGCGGGCACGATAATAGGGGATATGTAGCCTGATCTAATGGAGTGTTTTTTAAAATCAATAGGTTAGGTGGTTTTTTGGGGCTGTATAACATCAATGACTGTGATCGCTCAGTTATTGGGGTTATGTAGCGGGCTATATAACCACTGTTATGTGTTTTCAGGGAGGTAACATAGTGGCATTTTCAGAACACGAAAAGCAGGTTTTGCTTCAACCTGAATCCGTGAGACCGGCCCTCGGAAGCACTTCTAACCCACTGACCTGCATGGCAATATAGCCATTATCGCCATTCACCCAGACAGTGCCATGCCCAACATAAAGTTCCGCGCCAGTCGCCGCACCCTCACCAGCCACGC
>NZ_PINZ01000129.1:0-758 GCF_002810305.1 Halomonas sp. 141 | reverse complement strand
GTGGTGGGTGAGCTGATCGATCAGAGCGAGCGCGTGGAACCCAAGATCCCACGCGAGCTTCTGCTGGATGCCGGCTATTTTGATGATGGCGTTATTAACGCGACACTGGCGCGTGATGTCAGCCTGCTTTGCCCGCCCAGGCCCAGTACCACTGACAAAGCGAAGGGCCTGTATCATAAAAGCCTATTCACTTACGATGCCGAACAGGATGTTTACTACTGTCCAGCGGGGCAGCGGCTTCAGCGCATCAGTCATATAAACGCGTCGGTACGCTCGCGTGAGCAAACGGTTTATGCCTGCAATGCCTGCGAGGGCTGTCCGCAACGGATTGCTTGTACCCGTTCGGTCCGGGGGCGCCGAATCAAACATTACCCGGAGGACGAGGCACGCCTGGCATTGCAACAAATCATGACCCACCCGGGAGCCCAAGCGGTCTTCCGGCAGCGAAAGGCCATGGTCGAGCCAGTGTTTTCAGCGCTACGTCAGCAACAGGGACTATCTCGCTTCCGGCGCCGTGGGCTGGCGGGTGTCAAACGCGAGTTTTCCTTGCATGCCTTGGCTTACAACTTGGCTCGCGCTGTAGCGCTGAGCCTTTGTCATCATCTCTGGGAGTGGTTGTGGGGATGCCTGGGATTACCTTACCTGGCAACAAAGAAAAAGATCGCGCCTCCCAGGGCGTGCGTGATGATGTCGTCCAGCCATCGACATCGTTGTGTATAGGTTTAGTTTTGAGTCGTTAGGAGATTTGCGACAACCTC
>NZ_PINZ01000128.1:0-794 GCF_002810305.1 Halomonas sp. 141 | reverse complement strand
AAGGTTGAGTAGCGACTGGTAGTTTCTCGCCAGTCGCTCATAGCGTGTTGCCAGCCGCCTGAACTGCTTGATTTTCTGGAAGAACCTTTCTACCAGGTTGCGATCCTTGTAACAGTGCCAATCTATCTCGGGGCATTCCAAGCGATTCTTTCTCGGCGGAATCACCGGCTCGGCGCCCACCGCTCGAATGATGTCCCTCAAAGCGGTGGAATCATACCCCTTGTCGCCAAGCACCGCCGCTGGAGAAAAGCCCGCCAGTAACGCTGGGGCGGCTCCGTACTCAGACGCTTGGCCCGGTGTGAGGATTAGCCGTACCGGGTTGCCGAGGGCATCGACCGCCGCGTGGATCTTGGTGCTCAATCCCCCACGCGATTTCCCCATGGCTTCGGTGCTCTGAGCCGTTTTTTTGCCGCCCCATGCTGATGAACTTTGACGATACTGCCATCTATCATCAGCTGCTCCATGTCGGGATCATCGGCTAATGTGTCGATAACCTGCTGCCAGACCCCCTTCTTAGACCACCGGTTATAGCGCATGTAGACAGTGTGCCAGCGACCGAAGGCGTCGGGCAGATCACGCCAGGGAGCGCCTGTCCGGGCGATCCACAGGACGGCTTCCACGAACAAGCGATTGTCCTTGGCCGTCACCCCGCGATCTGAAGCTTTGCCGGGGAGCATGTGCTCGATGCGCTCCCATTGGTCATCACGTAGCATTAGCCGAGGCATAGATCACCGAAAAATGCTGATATTCTAAATCAGCCCGATCTCCATCAGCAATTGTTAACGCACCCTAGG
>NZ_PINZ01000127.1:0-808 GCF_002810305.1 Halomonas sp. 141 | reverse complement strand
GTCGTGCCGGCGCGGATCGAGGTGATCCGCCATGTGCGCATCAAGTACGGCTGCCCAGACTGCGAAGAGGGCGTGCAGATCGCCCCGGCGCCGGTCAAGCTGCTGCCCAAGAGCAATGCCAGCCCGACCCTGCTCGCCTACGTGGCCACCGCCAAGTACCAGGATGCCTTGCCGCTCTATCGGCAGAGCCAGATCTTTGCCCGGCACGGCATCGAGATCCCGCGCAACACCCTGGCCCGCTGGATGGTGCAGGTCGGCGAGCGGCTGATGCCGTTGGTCGAGGCCCTGCGACAGCACCTGCTGCAGGCCCCGCTGATTCACATGGACGAGACCACGCTGCAAGTCAATGCCGAAGCCGACAGGCCGGCGAGTTCGACGTCCTACATGTGGCTGCAACGCGGGGGGCCACCGGGCCAACAGGTGGTGCTGTTCGACTATGACGCCAGCCGAGCCGGTCGGGTGCCCGTGCGCCTGCTGGGTAACTACGCCGGTCGCCTGGTCACCGACGGCTACGAAGGCTATGCCGAGGTGGTGCGAAAGAACGGCATCACCCATGCCGGCTGCTGGGCGCACGCCCGTCGCAAGTTCGTCGAGGCCCAGAAAGTGCAGCCCAAGGGCAAGACCGGCAAGGCCGACTGGGCCCTCAACCAGATCCGCAAGCTCTACGCCGTGGAGACGCAGGCCAAGGCGCTGGGGCCCGAGGCGCGCCAGGCGTTGCGCGATCAGAAGAGCCGCCCGCTGATCACCCAGCTGCGCACCTGGCTCGACAAGTCGCTGACCCAGGTGCTGCCGAAGAGCGCACTGGGCA
>NZ_PINZ01000126.1:0-821 GCF_002810305.1 Halomonas sp. 141 | reverse complement strand
CCTGTATCTATGAAACTTGTAACTTGGAACTGTAATGGAGCACTTAGGCGAAAGCTTGCAGAAGCAGATAGTTTGCAAGCTGATGTCTTGGTGGTTCAGGAGTGTGAAGATCCTGCGCTATCGACCCCCGCATATAGAGAGTGGGCTGGCTCTTACCTGTGGGTGGGCGAGTCAAAAAATCGTGGCATCGGCATTTTTCCACGAAACGGTCATCGAGTTGAAAAGTTAGATTGGAGTGGCAGCTTTTCGGTCCCTGGGCTGTCCAGCAAAAGTGAAGCGCTGAATTGGAGCACGCAAAATCTTAGGCTTTTCCTCCCTTTCATCAACAGGGATTTCACTGTGCTGGCCGTCTGGACTAAGGGGCGCAACGAAGAATCCTTTGGTTACATAGGGCAGTTCTGGAAGTACCTCCAGATTCACCGTGACGATCTTGGCGGGCCAAAGACAATTATTCTCGGCGATTTTAATAGCAATGTGCGCTGGGATAAGCCGGACCGCTGGTGGAATCATTCAGACGTAGTTGCCGAGCTTAGTGAGATGGGCTTCAAGAGCCAGTATCATCGAGTTTTCGAGGAAGACCATGGCAATGAGACCAGCCCGACATTTTTCTTGCAGCGGAACCGCGAGAAGGCTTATCACATTGATTATGTTTTTACCTCGTCAGACTTTGCCGAAGAATGTAATTTGCAGGTTGGCCAGCACGACGAGTGGATTTCAATAAGTGACCATGTGCCGTTGACGTTGAGCATCAACAGTTAACAATCGGCTGCACAGCGACCGATTTTCCGCCGCTTCGCGGCTCCAAACCGGCGCATGAGCCG
>NZ_PINZ01000125.1:0-828 GCF_002810305.1 Halomonas sp. 141 | reverse complement strand
GTACTGGTCGCCGGTGAAGGCGTCCAGGCCGCCGCCGAAGCCGCCGCGACACTCGACGGCGTGAGCAAGGTGCGCGTGGCAGACAACGCCGTCTACGCCCATCAGCTTGCCGAGCCCATGGGCGCGCTGCTGGTTGCCCTGGCCGACGACTACACCCACGTGCTGACCAGCGCCTCCACCACCGGCAAGAACGTGCTGCCGCGGCTGGCCGCGCTGAAAGACGTCAGCCAACTGTCGGAAGTGATTGGCGTCGAGAGCGCCGACACCTTCCTGCGCCCGATCTACGCCGGTAACGCCATCGCCACGGTGAAAAGCGACGACCCGCTGAAAGTCATCACCGTGCGCACCACCGCCTTCGATGCGGTAGGCAGCGGCGGCAGCGCCAGCGTGGACGCCGTGGACGTGGTCGTCGACAACGCCCAGTCCCGTTTCGTGAAGCAGGAGCTGGCCCAGAGCGACCGCCCGGAACTCGGCGGTGCCAGGGTCGTCATCTCCGGCGGCCGCGGCATGGGCAACGGCGAAAACTTCAAACTGCTGGACGGCATTGCCGACAAGTTGGGTGCCGCCATTGGCGCGTCTCGTGCAGCGGTGGATGCAGGCTTCGTGCCCAACGACATGCAGGTGGGCCAGACCGGCAAGATCGTCGCCCCCGAGCTGTACATTGCCGTGGGCATCAGCGGCGCGATTCAGCACCTGGCGGGGATGAAAGACTCCAAAGTGATCGTGGCGATCAACAAGGACGAAGAGGCCCCGATCTTCCAGGTAGCCGACTACGGCCTGGTGGGGGATCTGTTCGAGATCCTGCCGGAGCTGGAGAGCAAGCTGTAA
>NZ_PINZ01000124.1:0-839 GCF_002810305.1 Halomonas sp. 141 | reverse complement strand
CGCACCGCCACCTGGTCCACGACCCTGCTGTCACTGATCGAAGCACCGATCACCGCCGAGACGACACACGTCTGCCTGGACATCGACACCTTCGTCATGGACAACAGCAACTCGAAGAAGGAAGGCGTCTCGCGGACCTACCAGAAGGTCGATGGCTACACCCCGATCGCCGCCTATCTGGGCAACGAAGGGTGGTGCCTGGGTCTGGAACTGCGGCCTGGCAAGCAGCACACCATGAAGGAGAGCAACGCCTTCCTGGAGCGGGTACTGCCTCGCGCCCAATGCCTGACCAGGCAACCGATCCTGTTACGCGAGGACAGCGGCTTCGACAGCCAGGCGCACCTGGCGCTTCTCGAACAGCAACGCCAGGTCTTTGCCGACGAGGGGCGCCGGCTCGACTATGTCGTCAAATGGAACCCGCGGGGCTCGGCCACGGCTGATCGAGATACCTGGCTGGCGGTGGCGGCGGACTACTGGGAAGAGCTGCGTCCTGGCAAGCGCCAGGCGCTGTGGCCGCAGACCGTCTCGATCCACGACGACAACAAGACCGAATACGTCGTCCAACGCGTGATGCGCCTGGTAGAGCGCACCGCCGATCGCGATGGCCAGTTGCTGCTCGAACCGGACTATGAGTTGGAAGGCTGGTGGACCAGCCTGGACGAGGCGCCGGAGGCGGTGATCAAGCGCTACCAGGCGCATGCCACCCATGAGCAGTTTCACAGCGAGATCAAGACCGATCTCGACCTGGAGCGCTTGCCGTCCGGCAAGTTCGCCACCAACGATCTGATCCTGCATCTCGCCCAGTTGGCCTACAACATCCTGCGCCTGATGGGACAGCT
>NZ_PINZ01000123.1:0-865 GCF_002810305.1 Halomonas sp. 141 | reverse complement strand
CACGTTGAACGGGGCCGGTGTGGTGATGGGCTTCTCGGTGCCCTTGCGCCGGAACACCGGGCGTTCGCACTTGAGCACCACATAACTGGAGGCCCGCTGGGCCAGCCGGAAGGTAGTCTTGCTGCCAATCACTTCGTACTGATCGGCCTCCGGCCCGGTCAGCTCTGGCGGCAGGTGCTCAATGACTTCCACTGGCACATCGGCAGTAAAGCGCAGGCCGGTGTCGTTCAGGCAGTCGTCGTCCCGCTGTTTCTTGCCAGTGCCACGCTGATAGGCTTTAACCGTGCGCTTCTCATTTTTCGGCGGCTGCGCCGGAACCGGGGCGTCATCCGACGCGAACAGGCTATCCTGCCCAGGCAGGTCAAACACCTGCTTCTCGGACTTGGGACCGAACAGCTGCTTCTTGAACCAGTCCAACTGCCGCTGCATGACCTGAAGTTGTTCACGCAGCAATGCATTCTCCTCGGCCAGAGCCGAGTAAGAAGGCGTGTTGGAAGAGGTAGTGGAAGCCGTTGAATTCATGGCCGATATTATACCGGAAGTCCGTCTTCTATACCCCTCGAAAACGCTTGAACTGGCGGTATTTCTGCACCTCAATGCCATCGATCAGCAGTTGCAGATCCGTCAGGGTCAGGGCTCGCTGCCCCGAGGCAGATAATGGCACCCGGAACTGCCCCTGCTCCAAGCGCTTGGCCCACAGGCAGTAACCGGTGGTCGTAAAATACAGCATCTTCATCTGAGTCTTGCGACGATTAACGAAGACGAAATACTGGCCGCTGAGCGGGTCGTGCTTCAACTGATTCCGAACCAGGGCACTCAGGCCCCGGAACGATTTGCGCATATCGGTGGGCTCGGTGCACAGCCA
>NZ_PINZ01000122.1:0-917 GCF_002810305.1 Halomonas sp. 141 | reverse complement strand
CCGTCAGTGCCCTGCGCACGTTAGATGAAGTGCTTCTTCATCTTGGCACAGAGGGACGGGTCCATCCCATTTCCCACCTTCAAGTTGGCTCAAGCCGCTTGTTTGTCCAAGCGCGTCATTCGCTTGGCTTCAAGCGCAGTCGGCGGCGCCTTGACCAAACATATCGAACATCAGCTCGCGGCCCATGCCCGTCAGCACCCAACGGCCATAGCTGTTGTACGTCGCGGCACCGCTCTCTTCCAATACCTGTTGGCACATGGCCCAGCCGGTTTGCTGCTGGCGCAGCGTGTTCAGCTCATGACGGGACAAGCCCCGTTGGGGCAAGGTGATGGTTTCAAGGACATGGCCGCTTTCATAAAGCAGCTCGGCAGCACGGGAAAGGCAATGGCGCAGGCTGCGTTGCAGATGAAAGGCAGCGCTGGAGGCCTGAGGTAACGCTTCTGCGGGCATGGATGACTCCTGCAATCGCACGGAAAAGGGGATGTGCTGCGGTGCATTATAAATGAGCCGGGATGTTAGACCAAGGTCTATGTTGAGCCATGAGCGGCGCGCAGGGTGGTTGCCACATGTCTGCAACGTAAAGCCCGTAGATTTCACTTGTGAGCCGCTGAAATTCGCCTTTGCCAACACAATGCGCTCAGCAAGAAAATAATGAAAAATTGGATGAACCCTAAAGACTGGGGTTAAATGCTGAGGAATCCCCACGAACTTTGCTATCCATCGCATAAGGCCTGCTCTTTGACTCCTAGATTCATAGAATAACCGCAGCACTTTGGATCTCAAGGTAGAAGCAGGAGGGCCAGCGCCGGTACTCTCTCTGCTTTACCGACCAAAGTGAAACAGAGCATGGCATACCGACAGCTGACCCAGACCCAACGATACCAGATTCACGCTTACAGGTGTGCAGGCATGAGCCA
>NZ_PINZ01000121.1:0-941 GCF_002810305.1 Halomonas sp. 141 | reverse complement strand
CCCCGGCGCAGGGAGTGCACGTTGACGATATCGCCCCGGCGCACGTGGGTCAGCAGGCTGCCGATGGTGGCCTGCTGCGGGGAGATGGCGATGTCGATATCGCCACCCTGGACCAGGTCCACGTAGGCGGCGTTGTTGATCAGCGTGAGCACCTTCTTGGCCCCCAGCCGCTTGGCCAGCAGCGACGACATGATGTTCACCTCGTCGTCGTTGGTCAGGGCGCAGAAGATGTCGCAATCCTCGATGTTCTCTTCTTCCAGCAGGCGCTTGCTGGTGGCGCTGCCGTGCAGCACCACGGTGCGATCCAGCCGCTCCGAGAGCGTGGTGCAGCGCTCCAGGCTGTGCTCGATGATCTTGACCTGATGGCTATGCTCCAGATGCTCCGCCAGGCGTTCGCCGATGTTGCCACCCCCGGCAATCACCACCCGGCGGAAGTCGCGCTCCACCTTGCGCAGCTCGCTCATCACCGCGCGGATATCCCGCCGTGCCGCCAGAAAGAACACTTCGTCGTCGGCTTCGATGACCGTGTCGCCCTGGGGGATGATCGGTCGATTGCGCCGGTAGATGGCGGCGACGCGGGTTTCCACGTTGGGCATGTGCTTGCCCAGGAAGGCGAGATTCTGGCCCACCAGCGGGCCGCCGTAGAAGGCTTTTACCGCCACCAGCTGCACCAGCCCCCCGGCAAACTCCAGCACCTGCAGGGCGCCGGGATGCTCGATCAAACGGCGCACGTGGTCGGTCACCACCTGTTCCGGGCTGATCAAGACGTCGATGGGAATGGCTTCGTGGGCAAACAGGCCCTTGCGGGTAAGGTAGGCCGTGGAGCGAACCCGCGCGATCTTGGTGGGGGTGCGAAACAGCGTGTGGGCCACCTGACAGGCGATCATGTTGATCTCGTCGGTGTTGGTCACCGCGATCAGCATGTCGGCGTCTTCGCAGCC
>NZ_PINZ01000120.1:0-949 GCF_002810305.1 Halomonas sp. 141 | reverse complement strand
TGGGCCACCTGACAGGCGATCATGTTGATCTCGTCGGTGTTGGTCACCGCGATCAGCATGTCGGCGTCTTCGCAGCCCGCCTGGCGCAGCACGATGGGGTAGGAGCCCGCGCCGGTGACCGTGCGGATATCCAGCTTGGTGTGCAGTTCGCGTAGCTTGGCGCCGTCGGTGTCGACGACGGTGATGTCGTTTTCCTCGCGGGCAAGGTGCTCCGCCAGGGTGCCGCCGACCTGGCCGGCGCCGAGAATGATGATTTTCATCGCTAAGCATCGGTTCCGTTATGAGCGCCAGCGTTTTATCAGCACGCGGTGTGCGCTGCAACAAAGACGGCGGCCAGTGTAAACCAGCCGCCGTCGAAAAGCAGGTGACGATTACTCCAGCGTGAAGCCGACCTTGATCGTGACCTGCCAGTGGGCAACACGCCCATCTTCTATGTGACCCCGCGTATCGGTCACTTCCAGCCAACGCATGTTGTGCACGCTTTCGGACGCTTTGGCCAATGCGTTCTGAACGGCTTCCTCAATACCTTTTTCGGAAGAGCCGGTAAGTTCGATGTGCTTGTAGGTGTGATGACTCATGGGTTCTCCATCCTTGTCATGAATTCACTGCGTGACTGCTCCCCGCCCTGACGGGCGAGGCTTCCCACGTCTTAGCAAAATTCCGCGTAAACCCTCGCCCAATCGGGCGGGGATACAAGCGGGCAGCGCGCTAGCGCTGCTGGGGGTTGATCTTCGCCCCTTACTGTCTATTATGTATAAAAATACAGTTTTGAGCGGCACCGTGCCATGTTAATAGCCACCAAAGTACGCCTCTACCCGACCCCTGAACAAGCTGATTTCTTAAATCAGCAGTTCGGCGCGGTGCGGTTTGCGTACAACAAGGCACTGCACATCATCAGTACGCAGTACAAGCGGCATGGCACCAAGCTCCGGGCTAAGAAAGACCTCAA
>NZ_PINZ01000011.1:0-85821 GCF_002810305.1 Halomonas sp. 141 | reverse complement strand
GGGGGCTTTAGCCCGCGATGATGGCGGCACCGGTGCTTGCCCAAGCAGTCGCCCAATGAATTGGCCTCCCACAGGCAGGCTAAAGTGGCTACTCAAGCTATCCTGAATCCACTGGCCTCACTCCCGCCACTTTGCTGTTGTGGGAGGAGGGCTTTAGCCCGCGATGATGGCGGCACCGGTGCTTGCCCAGGCAGTCGCCCAATGAATTGGCCTCCCACAGGCAAGCTGGAGTGGCTACTCAAGCTATCCTGAATCCACTGGCCTCACTCCCGCCACTTTGCTGTTGTGGGAGGGGGGCTTTAGCCCGCGATGATGGCGGCACCGGTGCTTGCCCAAGCAGTCGCCCAATGAATTGGCCTCCCACAGGCAGGCTAAAGTGGCTACTCAAGCTATCCTGAATCCACTGGCCTCACTCCCGCCACTTTGCTGTTGTGGGAGGAGGGCTTTAGCCCGCGATGATGGCGGCACCAGTGCTTGCCCAGGCAGTCGCCCAACGAATCCATGACGTGCTGATGTTCATGGCACTTTGCCGGGGGTTGCTTCGCTGTCACGCCAGAATGCGAAGAACTTAAAAAAACGCCCGCTGGGGGAAGCGGGCGCTTGGCGTGCTAACGGGGATGGTGGCCCCAGGCTGCTTAACGTAAGCCCAGCAGCGAAAGGATGAACAACACCACGACAACCAGACCCACGATATAGATAATGCTACGCATAACGGCACTCCTTGCTTTAGCGTTTCATGAAAATCAAAGGGTTGCTTCTCCCTTAACAGGCCCTTCTAGCGTAGCAGCCTTTTTTGATGTTTGCGTAATTTCGTGAACAGCCTGCCCAGCAATGCCGACCCACGGGTCAACGATGCGCTTAGCCGCCCGTTCGTCGACACCCCCAGCGGGCGCATGCTCTACTCTACGGGTACGAGCCATCTGCTCTCGGCGGCCCTCCCCCGGCGGCCAGTTCCAGCAGCAGTTGAATGGGCTGGTGGCGGGCCTGTTGGAGGAAGGCGAGGCCGCCGAACCGTAATCGGCTACGTTGGAGAGTTGCCCAATTTGCTGCGGATAAAATCACTGTGGCTGACGTGCAGGAGGTCGGCCAGGCGGCGAATGCGGTGCTCTTCCAGCGGGTCCAGCGAGCCATCGGCCCAGGCCACCTGCCACATCATGGCCACTACTTCCAGGCGCTGTTCATAGCCGTAGTGCTGTTTGATCAGGCTGACGAACTGGTAGTGGTCCACGGCGTCGTCCACTTCTGCCTCGGCCAGGCGCATCAGTTCGGCCACTGCCTGCTCATCGAGACGATAGCGCGTCATCAGCATGCGCTGCATGGCGGCGCGCTCGGCCTCGCTCTGCTCATAGTCGGCCCGCATCACTTCGCACAATAGCGCAGCACAGGCGAGTTCCAGGGTCAGGGCCTGGTCGTCGCGCTGCTCCGGGGCCGAAAGCGTCCGCTGAAAGAAGCTTTGAATCGCGTCCAGCACGGCAATTACTCCTTGCGTTTGGCCAACTGCTCTTTGAGCTGTTTGGGCACCTGCTTGATGATAAGACGGTCCTGCGCGGCATCGTACTCGATGCTGGAACCCAGCAGGTGCGAGTCGAAGCTGATCGACACCCCACCCGCTCGGCCGGTAAACCGGCGGAACTGGTTGATGGTGCGCTTGTCCGGCGGAATCTCCGGAGAGAGGCCGTAATCGGCGTTGCGGATATGGTCGTAAAACGCCTGGGGCTGCTTCTCGTCCACCAGCTCGGAAAGCGCTTCCAGCGTCATGGGTTCGCCACGGCGCAGCTGCTCGTTGGCGTAATCCACCAGGGTGTCGGTTTTTTCACGGCTGGCGTCGTCGTCCAGGTCCTCTTTTTCGACGTAGTCGCTGAAGGCCTTGAGCAGGGTGCGGGTTTCTGCCGGGGCATCGATGCCCTCTTCCATGCCCAGCAGCGCCACCAGCCCATCGGAGAGCTTTTTGGCACCACGGTCCTTGAGGAACGAGACGTACTGCGTCGTGGCATCCGCCCGTTGCCACTGGGTGAGGTTCACCCGGGCCGCCAGCGTCAGCTGGCTGGCGTTCAACTGAGCGGCTGGCACGGCCTGATGAGCCTCATTGAAGCCGATCCCTTCCCGCTGATGGATCAAGCCGAAGAACAGGGTATCCGTATCTCCCTGGCGAAGGTGCGCCGTCACCAGATAACCACTGACCGACAGCTGCTCCTGCAGCGTTTGCGCAAGGCGCTCGGCCAGGGCGTTGGCCAGTTCGGCAAAACCTTGTTCGCTGCCCGAAGAGTCGGCCGCCAGGTAGGCGCTCAGCCAGGCCACCAGCGGCCCGGCCTGCTCCCCCTGCTCGGCAAACCGCCCCCACCCCTTGGCCTTGGTGTTGTAGGTATCGTTGAGGGTGTTGACCAGGCTGGCCATGACGGGGTTGTCGGCCTCGGCGGGTGCCGGGGGTGGCGTCACGGTCAGGCGCTCGCCATCCAACGAGGGCTCCAGGCGGTGCACGGCACTTTGCAGTAGCGGCATAAGCAGGCGTTACCTTTGCAGAAAAACGTGAAACGTCAGGGCTTCAGCCGGTATCCGGTGCGGAAAATCCAGGCAATGGTGGCCAGACTGACGGCTAAAAAGAACAGGATCATCGCAATACTGGCGCCCACACTGACATCACTGATGCCATAAAAGCTCCAGCGAAACCCGCTCACCAGGTACACCACGGGGTTGGCCAGGGTCACGGTTTGCCAGAACGGAGGCAGCATATCGATGGAGTAGAAACTGCCGCCCAGAAACGTCAGCGGCGTAATCACCAGCAGCGGCACCAGCTGCAGTTTATCGAACCCGTCGGCCCAGATACCGATGATGAACCCCAGCAGGCTGAACGTGACGGCGGTGAGCACCAGGAAGGTGAGCATCCAGAAGGGATAGGCAATCTCCAGCGGCACGAACAAGCCCGAGGTGGCCAGGATGATCAAGCCCAGCAGTATCGACTTGGAGGCCGCCGCCCCCACGTAGCCGATGACGATTTCCAGATACGACACCGGGGCCGACAATATCTCGTAGATACTGCCGGAGAATTTGGGAAAGAAGATGCCGAAGGAGGCGTTGGAGACGCTCTGGGTGAGCAGCATCAGCATGATCAGGCCAGGCACGATGAAGGCGCCATAGCTCACCCCACCGATTTCGCTGATGCGCGAACCAATCGCGGCCCCGAAGACCACGAAGTAGAGCGACGTGGAGATGACCGGCGAGACGATGCTCTGGAGCAGGGTTCGCCGAGTACGCGCCATTTCTGCCATGTAGATGGCCCGAACAGGGTAGAGGTTCATGCGCGCTCCTTGACCAGATCCACGAAGATGTCTTCCAGAGAGCTCTGCCGGGTGTGCAGGTCCTTGTAGGTAATGCCCTCTTTTTCCAGCTGCGCCAGCAGTGACGAAATGCTGCGCCCCTCGGCCTGATGCTCTTCCTGGCGACCATCGTAGGTGTACACCAGCTCGTGCCCGTCGGCCGCCAGGCTCAGTGCTTCATGGGCCAGTGCTTCCGGCAGCGCTTGCAAGGGAGTGTGCAAGTGCAGGGTCAGCTGCTTGCTGCCGAGCTTTTTCATCAGCGCGGCTTTCTCTTCCACCAGCACGATCTGACCACGGTTGATGACCCCGATGCGGTCGGCCATCTCTTCGGCTTCTTCGATGTAGTGGGTGGTGAGGATGATCGTGACGCCGTCATCGCGCAGCCCGCGTACCACTTGCCACATGTCGCGCCGCAGCTCGACATCGACGCCTGCGGTGGGCTCATCCAGAAAAAGAATACGCGGTTCGTGAGACAGCGCCTTGGCAATCAGCACGCGGCGCTTCATGCCCCCCGAGAGGGTCATCAGCCGATTATGGCGCTTGTCCCAGAGGGCGAGTGACTTGAGCACCTTTTCGATATGCGCCGGGTTCGGCGCCTTGCCGAACAGGCCTCGGCTAAAGCTGACGGTGTTCCAGACGGTTTCGAAGGCTTCGTTGGTGAGTTCCTGGGGCACCAGGCCGATACGCTCGCGGGCTTGCCGATAGTGCCGAACGCTATCGAAGCCATCCACCAACACACGGCCTTCACTGGGATTCACCAGCCCGCACACCACACTGATCAAGGTGGTCTTGCCGGCGCCGTTGGGGCCCAACAAGGCAAAGATTTCACCGCGCGCGATGGTCAGATCGACACGGCTAAGCGCTTGAAAGCCTCCTGAGTAGGTTTTGTTCAGGCCTTCGATGGCAATGATTGGGTCGTTCAAGGCGTGCTCCTCACACCGCGGCGGGGACGCCGCGGTGCTTTACGGGCGCTGGGCGCCCTTAGCTGCGGCTGGTGATTTCGAGCAGGTGGTAGCCAAACTGGGTCTGTACCGGGCCGTGCACGGTATTCAATTCACCGCTGAACACCACCTTGTCGAATTCAGGCACCATCTGGCCGGGGCCAAAGCTGCCCAGGTCGCCGCCCTGACGGCCAGAGGGGCAGCTGGAGTGCTGCTTGGCCACGTCGGCAAAGTCACGGCCGTTTTCGATCTCTTGTTTCAGTGCGTTGCACTGCTCTTCACTGCTTACCAGAATATGACGTGCGCTAGCGCGGGCCATGGTCAACTCCTTAATATTCAACCTGATAACGGTTCAACCCAAAACGGCTGGTCAGTTTATCACGCCGCTGTCGTGTAATGCTTCACCTACGCGGGTCAACGCCTGCTCGTGGGCACTCAGCGCCAGCGGGCCACGGCTACAGGCCACGATGACCCAGTGTTGCGGGGTTGCGCCATCGCGGGTGGCGATGCCCGCATCGCAGCTGCGGCGGTGCTGGGTGCCGGTCTTGTGGGCAAAGGTCACCTCGCGGCCCATGCCACGCTTGAGCCGCTGTTCGCCAGAGCGGGTGCGCTGCATGACCTCCAGCAGGGTTTGCCGCTGCTCGCGGTCGAGGTCGTCCATGCCTCCGTGGTGCAGGCTGGCCAGCAGGTCGCCATAGGCACGCAGCGTGCCGACGTTTTCACCACTGGCTTCGTAGGCATCGAAGGCGCTGTCGTAGTCTGGCTGCGCGAAACTGCTGGGCGAAACCCCGAGCGTCCGGGCCAGCGCCGCGGGGCGCTGGCCAAGCCCATGCTGGCGAAGCGCCATGAAATCGAGCCCGCCCAGCTGGCGGGCCTGCGGGTGCAGCTGGCCGTACACGCCCTGGCGCACGCCCACCAGCAGGCTGATGGGCCCCAATTGCTCCGGGTGGCCCCCACTGGCCGTAACCATGGCCCGAGCACGGGCGTTGACGTCGGCAAGCCCCACGCGGTTGATCAGCATGTCCGTGGCCGTGTTATCGCTGACCGTCACCATCTGCTCCAGCAGGTAGCGGATGGAAATGGGCGTGCCAGGGTCGTGCCAGTTGACCGGCCCGGCGCCATCCACGAAGTCGCTGCGCGAGAGCGTAATCCGCTCATCCAGCGACAGCGAGCCCGCCTGGCGCTGCGCCAATACTTCCGCAGCCACCGGGACTTTCACCAACGACGCAAGATACCAGGGGTCATCGGCACGCCATGAGTACGCTTCGCCGCTCGTCAGCTGTTGCACGTAGACGCCCAGCTCGCCACCGAATGCCTCTTCGATGGCCGCGATCCGGGCATCCAGGCGGCCCTGCCAAGGGCTCTGCTTGTCGACTTCGTAGTACCAGTTCGTCTCATAACCATGGGCCTGCCCGTGAGTCTCTGCCAGAACGACCGGCCCAATCGGCAGCAGCACGCCCAGCACCATACGCAACCACCAGCGTTTGAAACGTCTCAAACCTTGCCTCCCCATCTACGGCTTACCGTTGCACTGCCTATTCTCGTACAGGCTATTTATGTCGAGCCACCCAGCGGGTCAGCCCTATCCACAAGGCGGCCCCCAGAATCAACAGCCCGCCCACGCCGAGTACCTGTGGATAAGAGAGGACATTTTCAGCCCCCAGCAAAAAGCGCAGCACCAGAAAAATCATCACGATGTGAAATATGAAGGCCTTGAGGGCATCGCTGCCCACCACGGTCAGGGGCAGCAGCACCTTGGCCGCCAGGGCGCCACCTGCCAATGCCAGGCCCAGTAGCACCAGCGCTCCTCCCACACTGAACAGCATGAACTGCAGCCCTGGCGGGTGCTTGCCCGCATTGTTGGCAATCGCCAGCATGGCGGCATCGACATCTCCAGCGCTGATGGCCAAGCCGTAGAAACCGGCCACCATCAGCGCCCCTACCACGACCAATACGCCGACCAAACGGCGGCGCAGCGCCACATCGAAGTAGCAGCGCAGCAGGGCCTCACCCATCAGCAACCCCGCCAGCACCAGCGGTGCCCGGCTCAGTTGGCCCCAGGTGTAGTGGTCTTCATGATCCACCAACAGCGCCTTGAGAATATCGTTTCCGCCGAAGCTCAGCCCTTGAAGCCAGGCCGAGAGCGCGGTCAGCCCCACAATGGCGCCGAGTCGCGCCCACAGAGGCGTTCGTGCCCACAGAGGAAGCACCAGCGGCACCCATAACAGGGCAATGGCATAAAACCCGAGGATTTCGACCCAGATGGCAAAGCGGCCATACAGCAGGGTATCGACGATGTCGGCGGGAGAGTAGTAAGGCAGCATCTCGACGATGGTCAGGGCCTTGTACCAGAACCACACTTCCAGGGCGCGTACCCAGAGCTTCAGGCGCCTTTTGGGCCAATCCTCGCTTTGGGTGTGGGCCAAAAAGGCCACCGCCAAGGCAATACCGAACACCAGAATGAACAGCGACGATGAAAACTTGGTGATGAAGTGAACGGGGACCATGCCCCAGTCCGGTACGTTGCGTATGCCGACCAAACCACTGACCGCATGGCTGACGATCATCAGCCCAATGGCGATACCTCGTGCGAGGTCGATGGCTTCGATACGCCCTTCGGCGCGAGGCAGCTGGGGAAGCTCTTTCCAATTCAACACGTTGGGCACATCCTTGTGATCGTGGTCAGGGTCATAGCGAAGGGATTTTGTGAAGATGCGTCTTTTACCATAGCGCATTCACGCGCATTTCCCTTCCACGCTTTGCCCCTATGACACGATAGCCCCTATGACACGATAGCCCCTATGACACGTTCGCCCCATGACACGATAGCCCAAACGCAACAGCGCCCCGCAATTGGCGGGGCGCTGCGTGGCTCATCCTTGAGCCGAAGTAGAAGTTACTCCCTTAAGCGGCCGTGGGATTACCAGCCAGAATCATCTTCCTCTTCAGTCTCCCACTGATCCTGCTCTTCTTCTTCCTCTTCATAAGTGAATTCTTGCTCTTCCTCTTCGTACTCGGTGGTCACACCGTCGTTGGTGGCACCGTGCTCTTGATCAGCATCGAAAGAGTTGAATGAGCCTTGATCGTCCTGCATGGTTTCTTCCTGCGGCGCAGTGGGGTGCTCTTCATGCTCCTCCATTGCGAATGCCAGCGGGCTGGCTACCAGGCCAAATGATACACCCAGAATACCGAGTTTCTTCAGAGCTTCCTTTTTCATGGTCGTGCCTCCTAATGGCGTTTCTTTCGTTCAGTTCGGCGTGTTACACATCTAACAACGTTTCATCTTCACGATCGATAAGAGCGGCGTGTCGTCCTGACATTCATGCTTGCCGTTCTTGCCTAGAACATTGCACCCCCCATGCCAGCCTGCGCCATAAATTTTTAAATCATTAAATTTCAGTGGCTTATAAAAATTTTCCGCATGCCAACGCGTATCTTCTATAACATTTAATTAGTTTTTTATTGTTTACCTCTGGCACATGGGCCCCTGATGCTCACGCCCCGCTGTAACACTGCTCACTTTACCTTGCCGATGAGCAGCCCGCCAAAGCGTTGGTAGCCGGGGTTGCAAGAGCGGAAAGGTTTATTTTAACCCACCATCACTGCTGGTATCGTTCAGATACCGATCACCGTGAAGAGACTACAAATGCCTACGCAACAAACATCCACGTTTCGTTTGGTTACCCGCAGCGATTTTGATGGGTTGGTATGCGGCGCACTGCTCAAGCATCTGGGCCTGATCGATGAGATCACCTTCGTGCACCCCAAGGACATGCAGGATGGCAAGATCGAGATCGATGCCAATGACATCACCACCAACCTGCCTTATGTGCCCGGCTGCCATCTGGCCTTCGATCACCACCTGAGCGAAACCGTGCGTAACGTCGAGCGGGCCGACAACCACATCATCAATGCCGATGCCCCTTCTGCAGCGCGCGTCGTGTGGGAGTACTACGGTGGCCACGAAGCCTTCCCTGCCCGCTGGGACGACATGATGGAAGCGGTCGATAAAGGTGATTCGGCGCAGTTCGATCGCGACGAGATTCTCGACCCGCAAGGCTGGGTGCTGCTGAACTTCATCATGGACGCGCGCACGGGGCTGGGACGCTTCCGCGACTTCCGTATTTCCAACTACCAGTTGATGATGAAGCTGATCGATTACTGCCGTGAGCACACCATCGACGAAATCCTGGCCCTGGAAGACGTCCACGAGCGCACCGCGCTGTACCGTGAACACGCGCAACTGGCCAAACAGCAGATCGAACGCTGCGCCAGCGTACACGGCAATCTGGTGGTCCTGGACCTGCGCCACGAAGAGACCATCTATGCCACCAACCGCTTCGTGATCTACGCCATGTACCCCGAGTGCAACATCTCGATCCATGTGATGTGGGGCCTCAAGCAGCAGAACACCGTGCTGGCCATTGGCAAGTCGATCCTCAACCGCTCCAGCAACACCAATGTGGGCGAGCTGTGCTTGAGCTACGGCGGCGGCGGCCACCTGAATGCGGGCACCTGCCAGGTCGATAATGACCAGGCGGAAAGCGCGCTGGCGGAGATTGTTGAGAAGATCAATGCCGATGGGTAATGGGCATCTGGCCTGATACCCATCCTGTTGCCCCCTCGGCATCTACCGCTTTACTTCGCCCCTTAGCGCCCTATCCGCAAGGGGCGAAGCATTGGCGGACCAGGCTCAATACCCCATCACGCTCGGCAGCCAGGTCGCCAGTCCAGGCACGGCGATCAACAGCAGGATCGTGGCCAGGATGGGCAGCAGGAACGGCAATACGGCTTTGACCACCTGGCCGTACCTCAACCGGGTAATGCCGACCATCAGGAACAGCACCGTGCCGAAGGGCGGCGTGATGACGCCCACCGAGAGCGTGATGACCATCACGATACCGAAGTGAACGGGGTCCAACCCCGCGCTGAGGGCGGCCGGTACGACGATGGGCGTGAAAATCAGGATGCTCTCGATCACCGACATGAAGCAGCCGATCAGCAGGAAAAACAGCGCAAAACAGAGCAGCAGCACGATGGTGGGCATATCGATGCTGGCGACCTGGCCTGCCAGCGCCTGGGGGATACCCATACGGACCAGAATCCAGCCGTAGAAGCTCGATACCGCGATGATCAGCAGAATGACCGCGCTAAACATCAGGGTTCTACGAAACGCCAGGAATAAATCCCGCCCGTTCAGGTCACGGTAGATCACCCCGCCCAGGATCACCGCGTACAGCGAGGCAATCGCACCCGCTTCCGTGGGGGTGAAAAAGCCTCCCCAAATACCGCCCACGATAATGGCGGGCATCATCAGAGGCAGGATGGCCCGCTTGCCCGTGCGCACGACTTCGCAGGCATCGAACGCGGTCGGTTTGGGCATCACCACTCGGCCAGTCATGCCCAGCACCACCGTCATGCCCATCAGTAACAGCGCCATCAGGATGCCCGGTAGCAACCCCGCCATGAACAGCCCACCGATACTGACATTGGCCAACCAGCCATACACCACCAGCGCAATGCTGGGCGGCAGGATAGGGCCGATGACGCTGGAGGCCGCCGTAATACCGGTGGAATAGCCCAGCTCGTAGCCGCGCTCCTTCATGGCCTTGATTTCGATGCTGCCAAGCCCGGCGGCATCGGCGACTGCGGTACCCGACATGGTGGCAAAAATCGAGCTGGCCACGACATTGGCATGCCCCAGCCCGCCTTTGGTGAATCCCACCAGCGCCGTGGCGAAGTCGAAGATACGGGTGGTGGTGGAGCCCACGTTCATGATGTTGGCCGCCAGAATGAACAGCGGGATGGCCAGCAGCGTGAAGTTGTTGAGGGTTTGCACCATGCGCAACGGCAGCAGCTCCACCGGCAGGCCCCCCGCCCCGGTTACTGCCAGGGCAATGAACGAGGTCACCCCAATGGCCACCACCACAGGCAACCCAATGGCCATCAGGGCCAGCAAGCCCCCTACGAATACGAGCAATTCCATCATGGCTGCGCGGGCTCCTCTTCACGGGGCGCTTCCAACCAGGCCACGGGGCCACGCAGGGTCTGCCACGCGGCGATCAGCGCCATGCCCGAGAAACTGAGCAATACGCCGTAATAGAGAAAACTGAAGCTGATACTCAGCGATACGGTCTTGTTGTTGGCACTCATGTCGGACATGATCCAGGCGCCCCAGGCCGCCAGCACGAAAAATCCGCAGGAGATCATGGCCGTCAAGCGATACTGAAGATGCCTGCCCACGTTGGAGAGCCGATGACTGAACAGGTCCACGACCAGATGCTCACTACGCACCCACGCCGAAATGGAGCCAAAACCAATCGCATAAATGGCCAGCAGCGACGCGACTTCTTCTGTCCAGGGCATTCCCAGCCCCAGCAGGTCACGAGCCACCACGGCGGCCACCAGCAGCACCAGAATGGCCACCATCAAGGTCACGCCCACCACATCGCACAGGCTCGTAATGACACGCAGCACACTTTGGGCGGCTCTATCCAGCCCCTGCACGGGTGCCGCTTTCTCTTCCGAGGGAGCATTCATCGATAATTTCCTGAGGTGATCTCACAATCCACGGCCACGGGGGTGTCGGGCACCCCCGTGGCTGAACCCAACGCGTTGGCGCTAACGCGTCATTCGCCCTGATGCCCGAGGGCGTCCTCGCTCACGCCATCGGCCATATCGGCCATGACCCGCTCGATGGCTGGCAACGCAGCGGTTCTGAACGCTTCGATATCCGGTTCGATGATGGTCATGCCCTGCTCTTCCAGCGCGCCGAGGTAGTACTCGTCCAGCTCGCGCTCACGCTCGGAGCCATGGGCTCGCGCCACGTGAATGGCCTCTTCGATCAGCGCTTGATCGTCTTCTTCCAGGCCGTCCCACCACCGCGAACTGGCCACCCAGTTCCACGGGAACTGCACGTGGCTGGTCAGAATGATGTGGTCCTGCACTTCCCATAAGCGCCGGGTATATGGCGAAGAGAGCGAGTTTTCATGGCCGTCTACCTGGCGCGTCTGCATGGCCAGATAGATCTCCGGAGCAGGCACGTTGACCACCTGAGCACCGATCTCTTCCCACACCGTTAGCCACACCGGCAACGAGGGCAGACGCATGCGGAAACCGCGCAAGTCTTCAGGGGTTTCGATGGCCTTGTTGGCGGTCATGTGGCGCGGCCCACGATGCTGGGTGCCAAAGTACTTGAGCCCGCCCTGGTTTTCGGCCTGCTCGATTAACGCCTGCCCAGAGGGGCTCTCCATGTACGCATCCACCTCTTCCCAAGTGGCAAACACGAATGGCACGGTAATGGCGTCGTACTCAGGCGCATACTGCTGGCGCCAATTCCCGCCGGTAATGGAAAGCTGGGTTTGTCCCAGGTTGAGCAATTCCAGAATGGCATCCTCGCCTCCCAGCGAGCCCGCCAGGAAAGGGCGAACGTTGAAGCGGCCCGGCGCCTGCTCTTCCAGGTACTCCGCAAAGCGCTCCACGGCGGCGCTTTCGGAACCGCCTTCGCTCATGGTGTTGTTGACTTGGATTTCAATCGGGTTAGCCAGAACGAACGGTGCTGTCGTCAGCATGCCCAGGGTCGCCAGCGTGGCAAGCAGTTGTTTCCGCATGGGAAGGCTCTCTACGGTTGTCGTTATTGGGTGTGGTGCTGATTCGATCTTGAAACAAGCCGCCAAACGGCTCAAATCGGCGTTCGAGAAGGCAGGCTTCGTCAATGACGATGGCTGCAATCGCCCTGAGAATGGCACCTTTTTCAGGGATACTGCGAAAGGCTGCGACTAAAGATGGATACTCAAGGGCTCGGGTTCGTTACCCAATGGCGCTTCCCCCGAGAGGTTCCATCACCATGCAGTATGGGAGTATTCTCCATGCACGAAACCGAGCAGGTCGTGTTCATCACCGGTGCGACGTCCGGCATCGGGCTGGCATGCGCGCATCTTTTTGCCGACGCGGGATGGGCACTGGTATTGACCGGGCGGCGCCAGGACCGCCTGGCGCAGCTGCAGGCCACCTTCGAACAGCGCGTGCCTACCCATACGGCGGCTTTGGACGTCAGCGACGCCGAGGCGGTGGCCGAAGTCGTGGCGGCCTTGCCCGAGCGTTTTCAGCGCGTGCACACGCTGATCAACAATGCCGGGCTGGCACTGGGCAAGGACCCGGCGCCGCAAGCATCGCTGGAAGACTGGCATCGCATGATCGACACCAATATCAAGGGGCTGGTCAACGTCACCAAGCACCTGCTGCCGCTGCTGAGCGCTTCCACCCCAGGGACCACGATCATCAACCTGGGCTCCATTGCCGCCAACACGCCCTACCCGGGCGGCCATGTTTACGGCGCCACCAAGGCCTTCGTGGAGCAGTTCAGCTATAACCTGCGCTGTGACGTGGGCCCGCTGGGCATTCGAGTCACGGACCTGGCCCCCGGCATGACGGCCAGCGAGTTCACCCTGGTGCGCATGAAGGGCGACCAGGGCGTCGCAGACCGCTACTACGAAGGCACCCAGCCGCTCCAGCCAGAAGACGTGGCCGCGCAGGCGCTGCATGTGGCGTCCCTGCCTGCCCACGTCAACATCACCCGCCTGGAAGTCATGCCCGTGTGTCAGCAGTGGTCAGCGCCGACCATTTTGCGCCACCAGACGTAAGCATTGGCCCGGCGATTTACGCCGGGCCATTCGGCATCCGCGCCTCACGACATCAACCTGACATCCAGGCGTCATACAAACGCAACACCTTGCTCTCACTCTAGATTGTCGCCACGCATGACGGATGAGGGCCATGAACCAATCGCGCATTCGCCTGGCAGGCGTCTCCAAGCACTGGGGCGCGACCACGGCAGTCAACGACATTTCCTTCGATATTCAGCCCGGGCAGTTCGTCATTCTGCTGGGGCCGTCAGGCTGTGGAAAATCCACCACCCTGCGCATGCTGGCAGGGCTGGACGACGCCAGCAGTGGCCGCATCCATATCGGCGAACGGGACGTGACCCACCTGCCGCCCGGCGACCGTGGGCTGAGCATGGTGTTTCAGTCCTACGCGCTATTTCCGCACTTGAGCGTGGCCGACAATATCGTCTTTGGCCTGCGCAGCCGCAAGGTAGCGAAGGCAGAACGGCAGCAGCGCCTGGCCCAGGTGGCCGAGCTGGTGGACCTGACGGATTACCTGCACCGCAAACCGGCACAGCTTTCCGGCGGCCAGCGCCAGCGGGTGGCGTTGGCGCGCGCCATCATTTCCGAACACCCCATCTGTTTGATGGACGAGCCGCTGTCCAACCTGGATGCGCGGCTGCGCAGCGATATGCGCAGGGAGATCAAAGCCCTGCAATCACGACTCGATATGACGGTGGTTTACGTCACTCACGACCAGGTAGAGGCCATGAGCATGGGAGACCGTGTGATCTTGATGCAACAAGGACATATCGTGCAGGACGGCACACCCGACGAGCTTTACAACCAGCCCGCCAGCGCCTTCGCCGCCAGCTTCATCGGCAGCCCGGCCATGAACCTGCTGCCGCTGGTGGCCGGGGCACAGGGAGCGGTGATCGAAGGCGAACCCACCACCCCCGTTGCCCCGTTGCCCGCGGCAGGCGGCCAGTTGGGCATTCGCCCCGAGGATATCGAACTGCGCGGGGCATCGGCGGCTGGCCTGCCCGGCCTGGTGGAAAGCGAAGAGTATCTGGGCGCCGACACCATTGCCCATGTGAGCGTCGGGCAGCACACCCTGCGTGTGCGGCTGGGCGGCAAACACAGCCTGACGGGCCAGCCCTGCCGACTGTTCTGGTCGGCAGACAAGGCCCACCTGTTCGGCCCCTCCGGCGCACGCCGGGACGACCTGTCGGCGCTGGAACTCACGCCGTATCGCACCATTCCGCGCCCGCCGACGGTGGGCTCTTTTCAGCACTGAGTTTGCTCACCACCCCACAACCCTTGCGACATCACCCACTCTTTGAGGAGTCAGCCATGCGAGTTTCTCATCCCTTGATGTCCGGCGCCCTGCTTGCCAGCGCACTGGGCGCCGCTCAGGTTCAGGCGGATACCATCGATTTGACGATGTACTACCCGGTGTCGGTGGGGGGCGCACTGACCGACGTGATCGATGGCCTGGTGGCTGAATTCGAAAGCGAATATCCGGACATCAACGTGGAAGCCATCTACGCAGGCAACTACGACGACACCCGCGTGCGCGCCATGTCCGCCATGGAAGCCGGGGATACGCCTCAGCTCTCGGTGCTGTTCTCCATCGACCTGTACGAGCTGATCGAGCAGAACGCCATCGTGGCCTTTGATGACCTCATCGACACCGAGGAAGAGCGCGCGTGGCTGGATGGCTTCTACCCCGGCCTGATGGAGAACGGTCAGTTGGATGGCAAGACCTACGGCATTCCCTTCCAGCGCTCTACCATCGTGCTGTTCTGGAACAAGGACGCCTTTGCAGCCGCTGGCCTGGACCCGGAAACGCCGCCGGAAAACTGGGAAGAGATGGCCGAGATGGCCGCCACCGTGCGCGAAGCCTCGAACGGTGAGCAGTGGGGCGTGATGGTGCCATCCACCGGCTACCCCTACTGGATGTTCCAGGCCTTTGCCTTCCAGAACGGCCATCGCCTGATGAACGACGATGGCACCGAGGTCTATTTTGACGACCCGGCCGCCATCGAAGCCCTCGAATACTGGGTGTCGCTGGCCACCGAGCACGACGCCATGCCCAGTGGCACCATCGAGTGGGGTACCCTGCGCCAGAACTTCCTCGAGCAGTCCACCGCCATGATGTGGCACACCACGGGTAACCTGACCGCGGTACGCAACGAGGCCAATTTCGAGTTTGGCGTCGCCATGCTGCCCATGAAGACCCAGCGCGGCAGCCCCACCGGTGGCGGCAACTTCTACATCTTCGAGGATGCCAGTGAAGAGGAGCAGCGCGCAGCGATGACCTTCATCCGCTGGATGACCGCCCCCGAGCGTGCCGCCGCATGGTCCATCGAAACCGGCTACATGGGCGTCAGCCCCGCCGCCTATGACACCGAGGCATTGCAGCATTACGTGGAAGAATTCGCCCCTGCCGCCGTGGCTCGGGACCAGCTCGAACACGGCACTGCCGAACTCTCTACCTACCAGGGTGGCCGCGTGCGCCGTGCCCTGGATAACGCCGTGCAAGCCGCACTGACAGGGCAAATGAGCCCTGCCGACGCGCTGAGCCAGGCCCAGCGTGAGGCCGATGCGGCGCTGCGCCGCTATGCCCGGTAAGTGCCGATAGGCGGACGTTTCCATGCTCGCCGGGGTTCGCCCCGGCTTTTTCTCATCACGGCGGCCCCATGAACCTGAACGCCCATCGAACGATGCAGCTTTACGGCGCCCTGCTGCTTCTGCCCGCGGCGCTGCTGCTCACTGCGTTTGCCTACTTGCCCACGGTCACCACCGTGATCAACAGCCTTTTTTTGCCCGGCTTTCGCGGCGAGCCCGCCGCCTTCGTCGGGCTCGACAACTATCGCGTGCTGATGGACGACCCGACGTTCTGGAAAGTCGCCCGCAACAACCTGCTGTACGCGCTGGGCACGGTTCCCACTTCCATGGCGCTGGCACTGGGCATGGCGCTGCTGGTCAATGCCCGCCTGCCCGGGCGCGGGCTGGTTCGCATGGCCTATTTCACGCCCACCATTCTGCCCATGATCGCCGCCGCCAATATCTGGATGTTTTTCTACGCCCCGCAGATAGGGCTATTCAACAAGCTGCTCGGCGCCCTGGGGTTTGCCGGGGTGAACTGGCTGGGCGACCCCGGCGTGGCGCTGGGGTCGGTCATCGTCATGTCGGTGTGGAAAGAAGCGGGCTTTTTCATGATCTTCTACCTGGCCGCGCTACAGGCCATCCCCCCGGAGCTCAAGGAAGCCGCTGACCTGGAAGGCACGAGCCGCTGGAGCTTCTTTTGGCGAGTGACGTTTCCCCTGCTGATGCCCACCACGCTGTTCGTACTGATCAACGCGCTGATCAATGCGGTGCGGGTGGTCGACCACCTGTTCATCCTCACCAAGGGCGGGCCCAATAACGCCACCAACCTGCTGCTGTATTACGTCTACGAGAACGCCTTTTCGTTCTTCGACCGCACCATGGCGGCCACCATCACCGTGGTCATTCTGCTGGTGTTGGCGGTGGTGGCCACACTGAAGTTCACGATTCTGGACCGCAGGACGCACTACCAATGAGCACCTCCTCTCTTCCGGTGTCGCCACGGCGCACCTTGGCGCTGCCCCGCCTGGAAACCCTGGCGGCCTGGCTGCTGGCCGTGATCTGGATCTTTCCGCTGCTTTACGCGGTGTGGGCCGCGATTCATCCGCCCGCCTACATGGTACGTTTCGACCTGCTGGCGCCTTTGACGCTGGACAACTTCACGAACGCCTGGGTCCAGGCCCCCTTTGCGCGTTACTACCTGAACACCTTCGCGCTGGTGACCGGCGTGGTACTGGCCCAGTTCGTGGTCTGCACGCTGGCCGCCTTTGCCTTTGCCCGCTTTCCGATCCCCGGCAAGAACCTGCTGTTCATGCTGGTGCTGATTCAGCTGTTCGTGTTTCCCGAAGTGCTGATCGTCGAGAACTATCGTATCGCCAGCGAGCTGGGGCTGATCAATACCATCACCGGCATTGGCCTGCCCTACGTGGCCAGCGCCTTCGGCATTTTCCTGCTGCGTCAGACCTTCAAGACCATCCCCCGAGAGCTGGAGGACGCCGCCCGTATCGAGGGCTGTGGCTGGCTGGAAATCCTGTGGAAGGTCTACGTGCCGCTGGCCAAGCCCACCTATCTGGCCTACGGGCTGGTGTCGATCAGCCACCACTGGAACAACTTCCTGTGGCCACTGGTGGTGACCAACTCCGTGGAGAGCCGCCCGCTGACGGTAGGATTGGGCGTGTTCTCCGCGCCAGAAACCGGCGTCAATTGGGCCACCGTCAGCGCTGCCACGCTGCTGAGTATTGCGCCGCTGCTGGTGGCTTTTCTGCTGTTCCAGCGCCAGTTCGTGCAGTCGTTTTTACGGGCAGGGATTCGCTAGCCCAACTCACTCGGGTTTTCGTGCGACAATTCTCCTTCACGCACACGACAAGGAGAGCAGCGATGCACGGCGACCCGGCAGCCCTCAAGGTACTGCAAGAAGTCTTTGGCTTTGAGCGCTTTCGTGGCCCCCAGCAGGCCATCATCGAGCACGTGACGGGCGGCGGAGACGCGCTGGTGCTGATGCCCACCGGCGGCGGCAAATCGCTGTGCTATCAGATCCCGGCGCTGCTGCGCGCCGGCACCGCCATCGTGGTCTCGCCGCTCATCGCGCTGATGCAGGATCAGGTGGCCGCGCTGATCCAGAACGGGGTGCGCGCCGCCTACCTGAACTCCAGCCTCGATATGCATGAGGCGATGGATGTGGAGAACCGCCTGCGGGCGGGCGAGCTGGATCTTCTCTACGTCGCGCCCGAACGGCTAGCCACGGCGCGCATGCAGATGCTGCTGGAGCAGACCCACATTGCGCTGTTCGCCATTGATGAAGCTCACTGCGTTTCCCAGTGGGGGCACGATTTCCGCCCCGAATATCGCCAGCTCTCCCACCTGCACCAGCGCTTTCCTGACGTGCCGCGCATCGCGCTCACCGCCACCGCCGATGTGCCTACCCGGCACGACATCATGGAGCACCTGCAGCTTCAGGACGCCGCGCTCTACAACAACGGCTTTGACCGACCCAATATTCGCTACCATATCGCTGAAAATCAGGGCAATGCCAAAGAGCAGTTGCTGAGTTTCATCCGTGAGCATCACGACGGCGAGTCGGGCATCGTCTACTGCCTCTCACGGCGCAAGGTGGAAGAAACCGCCGCCTGGTTGGCGCGCCAGGGGCTCACCGCGCTGCCCTACCATGCCGGGCTACCCGCCGAGCAGCGCCAGCAGCATCAAACCCGTTTTCTGCGCGAAGATGGCGTGGTGATCGTCGCCACCATCGCTTTTGGCATGGGCATCGACAAACCCGACGTGCGCTTTGTGGCGCACCTCAACCTGCCCAAAAGCATCGAAGCCTACTACCAGGAAACCGGCCGCGCCGGGCGCGATGGACTGCCCGCCGATGCCTGGATGGCCTATGGCCTGCAGGACGTGATCACCCTGCGCCAGATGCAGCAGGACTCCAGTGCCGCCGACCAGCAAAAGCGCATCGAACAACAGAAGCTCGATGCCATGTTGGGGCTCTGCGAGATCATCAGCTGCCGTCGCCAGGCGCTGCTCCACTACTTTGGCGATTCGCTAGATGAGCCCTGCGGCAACTGCGATAACTGCCTCACCCCGCCTGACACCTGGGAGGCCACCGTGGCCGCGCAGAAGGCGCTGTCGTGTGTCTATCGCACCGAACAGCGCTTTGGCGTCACTTATCTGGTGGATGTGCTGCTCGGCAAGCGCAACGAGCGTATCAGCCGCTTTGGTCACGACAGCCTGAGCACCTTCGGCATCGGCCAGGAGCTCACCGCCAGCGAGTGGAAAGCGCTGTTTCGTCAGCTGATCGCCAGCGGCTATCTGAGCGTGGACATGGAGGGCCATGGCGCGATCAAGCTCACCGCCAACGCCAGGCCCATACTGCGCGGCGAGCAACGTCTCACCCTGCGCAAACCCAGCAAGCCTGCGCGACGCGGAGCCAAAGGGGCATCTGCCGCCAAGGGCCACGGCGTACTGTGGGAAGCGCTGCGCCAGCATCGCAAAGCGCTGGCCGATGCCCAGGGCGTACCCGCCTACGTGATCTTCAACGACGCTACCCTGGCCGAGCTGGTAGCGCAAAAACCGCAAACGCTGCAGGCGCTGGGCACTATCTCGGGCATCGGCGCGCGCAAACTGGCCGATTACGGCGAAGGATTTCTGGCGGTGGTACTGGCGCACCCCAATGAGCCCGAAACGCCCACCGACATCGGCAATAGCGCCATGGAATCCGCCACGCTGCTGCGCCAGGGGCTAACCCCCGAACAAGTCGCCGAGCAGCGCGGGCTGGCCGCCAACACGGTCTACCGCCATTTGAGCGATGCCATTCAAGGCGGCGAACTGAGCCTGGAAGAGGTGGTCAACCTGGACCCAGCAACCCTGGCGCAGATTCACGCCGCCTTCGAGCAGTTTCCAGGCCAGGGGCTGAAAGTGGTGTTCGAGGCGCTGGAGGGGCGTGTGGATTATTCGATACTGCACTGCGTGCGGGCTTCCATGGCTGCCAAAGGTTAGGCTTTTTACGCAAAGTCGGCCAGCGTCGGCAGTTTTCGTAAAAGCCTAGCGCCATCCTCGCAGATGCTCGCCCTGGGCAATGGCGGCGGCGTCGAACACGCCGGTATCCAGAATCCAGGCGGTGACCAGTGAGGCCGGGGTCACATCAAACGCCGGGTTCCACACCGGTGCATCGCTGGGCGCCCACACCACCTCGCCAAACGCGCCGGCAGCACCGCGCACCTCCGCGCCATCGCGCTGCTCGATGGGAATCGCCGCGCCGGTGGCGCAGGCGGGGTCGACCGTGGTGTAAGGGGCCACCACGTAGAACGGTACCTGATGGTAATGCGCCGCCACCGCCAGCATGTAAGTGCCCACTTTGTTGGCAAAGTCGCCGTTGGCGCAGATGCGATCCGCCCCCACCATTACTTTATCCACCTTGCCCGCCGCCATCAGGCTGGCCGCCATGCTGTCGGTGATCAGCTGGTAGGGAATGCCTAAATCGGCCATTTCCCAGGCGGTCAAACGGCCACCCTGGAGCAGCGGGCGGGTCTCATCCACGTAGACATGCAGCGCCACGCCGCGCTGTTTGGCGATGGCCAGCGCGCCAATCGCGGTGCCTACGCCCGCCGTGGCCAGCGCGCCGGTGTTGCAGTGGGTCAGCACCCGGTCGCCGGAGGCCAACAGGTCAGCGCCCCGTTCGGCCATGCGCTGACACAGCGCACGGTCCTCTTCGAACAGCGCTTGGGCACGCTCGGCCAGGGCGTCCGCGCCCTGGGCAAAGCAGGCTTCCATGGCGTCCAGGCAGTACATCAGGTTCACCGCCGTGGGGCGCGTCGCCCGTAAGCGGTCACTCACCCACTGCCACTCACTTTGCGGATGGCGAGCCGCATACTGGGCCAGTACGAACGCCGCGCTCAAGCCAATCAACGGCGCCCCGCGAATGGCAAGATGCTTGACGGCGTGCTGCCACGCCTCGGGAGAGTCGCAGCGCACCCACTCTTCGGCCTGGGGGAGCCGGGTCTGGTCCAGGTATTCGAGGGCGTCGGCATGCACTCGTAAACTGCGTGACTGTAACGTAACCATGAAGGACTCCTTGAGGTCTTGAACCGGTGAACTCAGCGCGCGGCTTATCAGGCGCGAAGCTTATCATATAGAATGATGCCCATTGGATGAGACGATGCAGGCCTTATGACTACCTTACACACCGAACTGCTGGACGCCATTGCCTGGGCAGCGCAGCAAGGCTGGACCCCCGCCACCGGCGGCAATTTTTCCGCGCGTACCGAGGCTGGTTACTGGGTCACGGCATCCGGGCGGGATAAAACCCGCATCCAGGCCGATGACCTGCTGCTCTGCGACCTGGAAGGCCGCGTGCTGGAAGGTAGCGGCAAACCCAGCGCCGAAAGCGACCTGCACGCCGCGCTGTACCGGCTAGACCCGACCATTCACTGCGTGCTGCACACCCACACCGTGGCCAGCACCGTGCTGTCGCGACGCTTTCCCGACGGCATCGAACTGAGCGGTTTCGAGATGCAAAAGGCGTTGGCGGGTAACGTGACGCATGATGCAACGATTCGCCTGCCGGTGGTGCCCAACTCCCAGGACATGGAGGAGCTGGCCAGGCACGTTCGCCAGGGCTGGCCGATGCCCTGGGGCTTTCTCGTGGCGGGACACGGCATCTACGCCGTGGGCGACAGCATTGCCAGCTGCCGCCGCCACCTGGAAGCCATCGAATTCTTACTTGCCTGTGTACTGGAAGAGAGCCGGTGGTCCCAATGAATCAATCAACCGTTCGCGCTATCGTGACCGATATCGAAGGCACCACCACCGATATCAATTTCGTTCATAAAGTGCTGTTTCCCTACGCCTACGCCAAGCTGCCTGACTTTTTGCGCGAGAACGCCGCCACGCCTGCCGTAGCCGAGCAAATCGACGCCGTGCGCAGCGACATGCAGGACCCCGAGGCTACGCTGGAAGCGGTGATTGCGACGCTGCTGCACTGGATCGATACCGACCAGAAAGTGACGCCGCTGAAAGCCCTGCAGGGCATGGTATGGGCCGACGGCTACCAGCGTGGCGACTTCACCGGCCACTTATACGCGGATGTGGCTCCGGCGCTGCGCCAGTGGCAGGCGGAGGGCAAGGCGCTGTACGTGTACTCGTCAGGCTCGGTGCAGGCGCAGAAGCTGCTGTTTGGCTACAGTGACGAGGGGGATTTGACCCCGCTGTTCAGCGGCTACTTCGACACCCATGTTGGCCATAAGCGCGAAGCCGCCTCGTATCAGCGTATCCTCGACACCCTTGACCTGCCGCCCGCATCGGTGCTGTTCTTGTCAGATGTCGTCGAAGAGCTGGATGCCGCTGAACAGACGGGCATGCAAACCCGGCAGTTGGTACGTGAAGGCACCCAGCCGGGAACACATCACGCCTGCGTCGCACGCTTCGACGAGATTGCCGTCTAGCGGCAACGGTTGACCATTGCTTATTTCAGGAGTCATTGATGTCACAACTGAAAGTCTTTGCCGATCAAAACCCTAACGATGCGCTTCTGGATACCACGGACGGCGCGCAAATCGCCGCCGAACTGAACCGCGTGGGCGTTCTGTTCGAGCGCTGGGCAGCGCCGGGTGAGATTGCCGACGATGCCACCCAGGAAGAGATCCTGGCGCTCTATCAGGAAGATATCGACCGGGTCAAAGCCAAGGGTGGCTACCAGACCGTCGACGTGCTGCACATGGTGCCCACCCACCCGGACAAGGCAGCGATGCGCCAGAAATTCCTGAACGAGCACCGCCACCATGAAGACGAAGTTCGCTTCTTCGTCAAAGGCCAGGGGCTGTTCTGCCTGCACATCGACGACAAGGTTTACCAAGTGCTCTGCACCCGCAACGACCTGATCAGCGTGCCCGCCAACACCCCGCACTGGTTCGACATGGGCCCCGAGCCGGAATTCACCGCGCTGCGCTTCTTCGACAACGTGGAAGGCTGGGTACCCCACTGGACCGAAAGCGACATCGCCGGGAAGTTTGATCGTTTAGATCAGCTTTGAGCGATGAAGGGTGAAGGGTGAAGGGTGAAGGGTGAAGGGTGAAGGGTGAAGGGTGAAGAATAAACCGTAGCGCGGCGTAAGCGATAGCGCACCCGCGAAGCACCGCACAGCGGTGCCGAAGATGCCACCGAGCGTTGATCCTCCACAGCGGCCCCACCCAGGCGGCTGCCGCCGCCCCCGCGGGTGCCTCATTTGCTCGTGCCGAGCAAGATGCGTTACGCCGCGCTACGGGGCTTCTCAAAACTCAAGCAGGGCACCCGTAGCGCGGCGTAAGCGATAGCGCACCCGCGAAGCACCGCACAGCGGTGCCAAAGATGCCACCGAGAGTTGATCATTCACTCTGGCCCCACAGGCGGCTGCCGCCGCCCCCGCGGGTGCCTCATTTGCTCGTGCCGAGCAAGATTCGTTACGCCGCGCTACGGCGTTTCTCCAAGCTCAAAATGGGCACCCGTAGCGCGGCGTAAGCGATAGCGCACCCGCGAAGCACCGCACAGCGGTGCCGAAGGTGCCACCGAGCGTTGATCCTTCACTCTGGCCTATCCAGGCGGCTACCGCCGCCCCCGCGGGTGCCTCATTTGCTCGTGCCGAGCAAGATTCGTTACGCCGCGCTACGGGGCTTCTCAAAACTCAAGCAGGGCACCAGTAGCGCGGCGTAAGCGATAGCGCACCCGCGAAGCACCGCACAGCGGTGCCGAAGGTGCCACTGAATCAATGGAAAGACGCTTACAACACCGTTTTCTGATTGAACGTTTTGGCGAGTTCCGTCAGCGCGTCGAGGCCTCGGTAGGCTTGCGGTTCCATGATCAGCGTTTGGCCCATCAGCACGTTGCGTGCTTCCAACTCAGCTCGCAGGGCGGTGTCTTCGATCTCTTCGAAATCGGCGTTGTGGGCCAGCGACAGTACGCGGCGATGCATTTCGATGCCGCAGTAGGCCAGCGCATCTTCACGAATCTCATCCAGCAGGGCATCGCAGGCGTCGTCGGCGCTGTTACCCTGCTCTTCGAATAGCGACCTGGGGAACAGAATACCGGTCCGCTCGGTTTGCCAGAGGTGACGAAACTCCTCATCGAAGCGGGTAAAGCAGTCGCTGATCACCGAGAGAATCCAGGCTTGATACGCTTCCAGCTCGTCTGCCTGGCGGTGGGCTGGCTGGCTGAAGTAGGCCATGAAGAAATTGGCCACGGCCATGCCCAGGTCGAACGCCAGGGGGCCATACTGGGAAAACTCAGGGTCGATGACCCGCACGCTGGTGTCGGTGGCCATGATGGAGCCGGAGTGCAAATCACCGTGCAGCATGGTTTCGGTGTTGGCAGTGAACTTCATCAGCAGCCGCTGCACTTTGGCTTTCAAAGGCGCATTGCGGCGTAGTGCGTCCACCACGGGCGAGAGCTCGGGCGTGTGGCGGTTCATCTCGGCGCCGTAGTAGGGGTCGGTGAACACCAGCGATTCGGTGATCGCGGGAATCGCGACGTTGCCCGAGAACAGCCCCACATCCGCTTTCTTGTCCGGGCTCGCCATGGAAAGCTCCGAGCCGCGAAACGCCGTGCGGGCGCAGAACTCACCGATGGCCTCCCCTAGCCGAGCCACCCGCTCGCCGCTGATCAGCTTGCGCCGCAAAATCACGTGCGGGTGAAGATACTCCATCACGATCAGCGCCTGGGGCTTGTCGAAATGGTACACCTCTGGGGCCACGCCAGGCGCACGCGTAGCTTGGCGTACCAGCGCGTAGTATTCGAAATGGGCACGATAGAGCGGCAGCGGCCAGCTCTCGCCGACCATGCGCACGTAGGGCAGCGCCTGCTTGACCACCACGCTACCAGTGCTGCCGGTGACGATGAATACCAGATTGAGGTTGCCATCGCCCACTTCACGGATCTGCCACTGTGCCGGGTCGCCGCCCACGCGGCGGGCGACCGCTTCCACTCCCCCCAGCCGCTGGCCAAGGGTGTCCACTGCCAACGCCTGATAGCTTTGCTCGTCTGCCACGTTTAATCCCTCACCTGAAAGGGTTGTGTGTTTGTCATACCGCGAGGAGGTTGTCAAATTCATGGCGGCTTCTCGCCACGGCGCTCTCTTGGACAAGGGAAATGTTAAACAATGCAACGTCTCTGGATAACTCTTGTAGCAGATTTATAGTAATACCTGACCAACCCAATCAGGTATTCCTCCCACAGGTACTCCATCATGAAAAACAACGGCCCTGTTACCCAAGTGGAACACCCTCTACGCGATGATGATGTGCTGATCTCCAAAACCGACCGAAGCAGCCACATCGCCTATGCCAACCATCGCTTCGTCGAGATTAGTGGCTTCGACTATGAGGAGCTGGTGGGTTCACCACACAACATGGTGCGCCACCCTGACATGCCTGCCCCGGTGTTTGCCGATATGTGGAGCGACCTCAAGGCGGGCCAGTACTGGACCGGGCTGGTCAAGAACCGGCGCAAGAACGGAGACCACTATTGGGTGCGTGCCAACGTGGTGCCCATCCGTGAAAACAATCAAATCACCGGGTTCGTGTCCATTCGGGTAAAACCGGAACAGGCAGAAGTGGCCGAGGCGGAGCGTATTTATCAGGACATTCGTGAGCAGCAGGGTCGCTACAAGGTCAAGCACGGTGAGATCATGGCGCGTAACCCGCTGAAGCGCTTGGCAAGTGTCGCCTGGTGGGCGCCGCGACTGGCCAGCATTTCCGGCGTTCTGATGACGCTGTTCACCACTGGGCTACTGATGGCGGGATGCGCCTGGTGGCTAAAGGGCCACGTGGCCACCTCGGTAACCCTGCCGCTGGTGATGATGGTGCTGGCCAGCGGGCTGCTGCTGAGCGCGCTGCAGTGGCGCCAGGCGCGCCGGTTGCGTCGCTTCCTGCACAAGGCCAACGACTTTGCACTGCAAATCGCGGCAGGCGACCTGAACGCTCAGGTCCCTACCGTGGGCAACAAAGCCATGGACAACACCCTGGCCACCATGAACTTCATGCGCCGTTCGCTGGATGCACTGATTGGCGACCTGGACCAGCGGATTGCCCAGGTCATGCCCTCGGTGGAGGAGCTATCTCGGCATAACCAGGCCATGGGCCATCGAGTGGATCAACAGGCCTCTGCGGTGCAGCAAACGGCTGCCAGCGCCGAGCAGATCGCGTCTACCGTGCGACAAAGTTCGGACAATGCCCAACTGGCCAGCCAGGCGTCGGTGGGTAACGTGGGCGAAGTGGACAAGGCCGTGGCCATCATGCAGGAACTGGATGATGCCATGGAGGGCATTACCAGCACGTCCCAGGACATGGCAGGCATCGTCAAGACCATCGACCACATTGCCTTCCAGACCAATATTCTGGCCCTGAACGCCTCCGTCGAAGCTGCCCGGGCCGGTGAACATGGCCGAGGCTTTGCGGTGGTGGCCGAAGAGGTACGCCGCCTGGCCCGTCAGTCAGCCGAGGCAGCCCATCAGGTGCAGACACTGATCGAAACGGCCCGCCAGCGCATCGAGGCAGGCCAGCACAAGGCAGGCTCTGCCGGGGATGCCATGGGCCGCATCCGTCAGGCGAGCCATAACGTCAACGACCTGATGGAAGAGATTCGCGCCGCCGCCCGCGAACAGAGCGAGGGCATCGCTCAGATCAGCCAGGCCATCGCTCAGATCGACCAGGGCACCCAGGAGAGCGCGACCAGCATGGATGCCTACATCAATGCCGTCGACCTCCTCTCCAGAGAAGTGTCTCACCTGGCCCACAGCGCCCACGCGTTCATGCCTATCGGCGAACGCCAACCCCCACTAACGACCCTTCAGGGCACGCAGCCACGCCAAAATAACGTGCTGGCTCTGCCGCCGCGCAAGCCTGCACCCAGCCCACTCGCCAGCGCAGCGTCGTTCTAGACGGTCAGCTTTCTGCCAGGGGCGTCATGCAGACGCGGTTACGCCCCTGGCGCTTGGCATCGTAAAGCGCCTGATCGGCTGCCATGAAAAGTACCGTTTCCTCTTGCCCTACGGTGGGCTGCATGGCGGCCACCCCGATGCTCACCGTCACGTTGGCATCAGGGCCACACCCAGCATGCGCAATGGCCAGCGCTTCGATACTCTCACGGATACGCTCTGCGGCCTGACGTGCCGTATGCGGCTCGGTGCGAGGCATCAGAATCACGAACTCCTCACCGCCATAGCGCACCACCAGATCGTCGGAGCGGCTGTTGGATTGTAACGCGGCGGCCACCTGGCGAAGGCATAGGTCTCCTTGCAGGTGGCCGTAATAGTCGTTGTAGGCTTTGAAGTGGTCGATATCGATCACCATGATGGCCAAACAACGCTGTTCCAATTGGGCCACCTGCCAGTGCGCGGGAAAAATGGCATCGAACTGGCGGCGGTTGGCGATGTCCGTCAGTGGGTCGGTCACCGAGAGTCGCGTCAACTGATGATTGGCACTCTGCATATGGCCTGCCTGAATTTTTTCACGCATCAGCAGCAGAAAGGAGGTTCGTTCGCTGTACTCCAGGCGGTAGTTGGCCATCAACGTAAACACCGCCTTGACCAGAATAGCGAACATAGCCAAACGTTTGGCCTCGATTGGCATAGGCTCGTAATAAAATACGAAGACACTCATGACCCCGATACTGATCACCGTGGACGTCAAGGCATAAGGAAAACGCAACGAAAAAACGATGTTTCCAGCCACCAGGATCAGACCAAACGAAAAGACATCCAGATAAGAGTGCGGCGAGCTGGAAATGTAGAAAATGGTGCTGGAGCCGATCATGGCGATCACGACCAGCCCTGCCATCAGCGTTTCACGCAGCCACGGCGGCACCCCACGATAGACCCACCAGAAAATCGCCAGCGCCATGGGTAGCAAGATGACACCGCGAATCATCACGGAGGCCAGAAACGCTTCGGGTCGAAAGCTGTAGTCGTTGATCAGGAACAGGACATAAAGAAGAGCGGTGATCAGGCCCATGATCACCAGATGGCGTTGGCGTGTCTGGTGCGTTTCCTGTTCGAAGAGCGCCTCTAACTCCTGCCTGAACCGTAAGCGGCAGCGTGGTCTGAGCTCATGCTCGATGGCGTTCAGCAACCTATCACTCTTCATTGTCCTTGCTCCTGCGCTGCCCAAGGGCAATCGTTGCCATTTCGGTTAGGCATTCGTTTCATACACTTGTCGAGCCTTCAATTTAGTTTGCCACCTCTTGACGGCGGCGTCGCCTGCCGAACACGTTGGCGAATCCAACGCGTAGAGGTTCCCCCCGCTGGTCAAGGGCGCTAAAATGCCGCCCTTTCTCTACTCGCCATGTTCTTTTCCGGGGCCTCTGCTCAAGGTGATCGCCCCTCAGCTCTCTTCCTCGAGGCCCATTATGTCCACACCCAAGGTCGGTTTTGTGTCGCTAGGCTGCCCTAAGGCACTGGTCGATTCCGAACGCATCCTGACGCAGCTTCGTACCGATGGTTACGAGATCGTACCCACCTACGACGATGCCGATGTGGTGGTCGTCAATACCTGCGGTTTCATCGACAGCGCCAAGGCCGAGTCCCTGGACGCCATTGGCGAAGCCATTGCCGAAAACGGCAAGGTGATCGTGACTGGCTGCATGGGGGTGGATGAGTCCGTGATTCGCGACGTGCATCCCAACGTTCTGGCGGTGACGGGCCCACAGCAGTACGAGCAGGTGGTGAACGCCGTGCATAGCGCGGTGCCCTTCGTCAGCGAGTACGACCACCGCATCGACCTGGTGCCCGCCCAGGGCATCAAGCTGACGCCGCGCCACTATGCCTACCTGAAGATTTCCGAAGGCTGCAACCATACCTGCAGCTTCTGCATCATTCCCTCCATGCGGGGCAAGCTGGTCAGCCGCCCCGTGGGTGAGGTACTGCGCGAAGCCGAAGCCCTGGCGCGGGCCGGAGTGAAAGAGCTGCTGGTGATCTCCCAGGACACCAGCGCCTATGGCGTCGATGTGCGCTACGTGGAGAACGAGTGGCACGGGCGCCAGGTCAAAACGCGCCTGACCGAACTGTGCGATGCGCTGTCCGAGCTGGGCATTCGCGTGCGCCTGCATTACGTCTACCCTTACCCTCACGTGGATGAGCTGATTCCGCTGATGGCCGAGGGCAAGATCCTGCCGTACCTGGATATTCCTTTCCAGCACGCCAGCCCCAGGGTGCTCAAGGCGATGAAACGCCCCGCCTTCGAAGACCGTACCCTGGAGCGCATCAAACGCTGGCGCGAGCAGTGCCCCGAACTGACCATCCGCTCGACCTTCATCGTCGGCTTCCCCGGTGAAACCGAAGATGATTTCCAGTACCTGCTAGACTGGCTGAGCGAAGCGCAGCTGGATCGGGTGGGCTGCTTCCAGTACTCCCCGGTGGAGGGCGCCCCCGCCAATGAGCTGGGCCTGGCGCAGGTGCCCGATGACGTGAAGCAGGACCGTTGGGAGCGCTTCATGGCCCACCAGCAGGAGATCTCGGCAGCCCGCCTGCAGGCCAAGATCGATCGTGAGATCGAGGTATTGGTTGACGAAGTGGACGACGAAGGCGCCATTGGCCGCAGCGAAGCCGACGCCCCGGAAATCGATGGCATGGTCTATCTGGAAAGCCGCCATGCGCTGCGCGCCGGCGACCTGGTCAGAGCACGCGTCACCCATGCCGACGAGTACGACCTGTGGGCCGAGGTGATCGATACCCCCCAGCCGCTGAACTTTGTCAACACCATCGTCAACGCGGGCTAAGCCATCGACATGGAAACCGTATTTAACAAGTAAGTTGAGTTTTCTTTGCCCACAAAGGAGCGAACATGGCCCAGCACACTGTCTCGTCCAGCAACGACCTCACCTTCACCATGGGGCGCGAGGAACTGGTGATTCATCGCCGCTACGAGGTGCTCGGTATCATCAATGATTTCATGATAGGGCTGTGGTTCGTCATCGGTAGCATCTGCTTCTTTTACGAGGGAACAGTGCAAACCGTGGGCGTTTGGTTGTTTGTCATTGGCAGTATCCAACTTTTGATACGCCCGGCCATCCGCCTACACCGCTACGTCTATTTCAAGCGGTTGCCGGATGAGCGGCACGATGCCTAACCTCCGCTCATGAAGCAAACGCCTTGGGCCGCCAGGGGGCTTCTTAACCGGTCGGGCAAGGGGCTGTCAGTGATCACCGCATGATAGTCGGCCAGCGATCCTGCGGCGCAGCGCAGCGGCAGGTCGAACTTGGTCTTGTCCAGTACCAGAATACGGTACGCCGCGTGGGCCAGCAGCGCCTCTCGGGCCATGACTTCGTCATCGTTGTAGTCGTACAGCAGGCCCTGGCTATCCATCCCGCCCACCGAGACGATGCCCACATCGACCCGATAACGCTGAAAGAAGCGCCAGGCATCACCGCCTATCACGTCCTGGTCGCGGCGGCGCACGCGACCACCCGCCACGACCAGCTCGCACTCCAGGGCACACAGTTTGATCAGCGCGTGCAGGTTGTTGGTCATGATCTGCAGGCCCTGCTTGCCGTGCAGCGCATCGGCCAGCTGCTCCACCGTAGTGCCGGTGCCTAAAAACAGCGACTGGTGATCGGTAATCAGCGAGGCTGCCTGACGGGCAATGTGTCGTTTGCCGGCCTGATTGACGATCTGGCGCTGGTCATAGCCGACATTCTCCTGGTCAGGAAACGCCATCACCTCACCGTGTCGGCGTAGCAGCAGCCCTTGCTCGGCCAACGAGCGTATGTCGCTGCGCACGGTTTGCACCGAGACGCCAAACCGTCGCGCCAATGCCTCCAGGGTCTGCCGCCCCTCGTCCCGCACGCAGGCCAGTACCGCCCGCCGACGTTGATTGACGTCCATGCTTCCTCCCTGGTTTTCCCTTCAAGGTTGCCGCCAGCAAAACGAAAACCGTTTTCTGCTCGACGAAAGCCATTCACTTTCAAACGAAAGCTTAGTGTCACGATGTTGTAAGGCGATGACAGTAGTGTGATCACTGTTCACCTACTGGAGGTTTCCCCGATGTTGAAGCGTTCGTTGTGTCATGCCGTGACCCTTGCAAGCCTTGCCCTGTCCACGCCTCTGTTGGCCAACCAAACGCTGGTGCTCTATACCAGCCAGCCCAACAGCGACGCCCAGCAAACCGTGGATGCCTTCCAGGCGGCCTATCCGGAGATCGAGGTGGAGTGGGTGCGCGACGGCACGACGCGCCTGATGACTCGCCTGCGTTCGGAGCTGGCCGCAGGAGTGAGCAACCCCGACGTGCTGCTGATCGCAGACAGCATGACCATGGAGTCGCTGAAGCAGGAGGGCCATCTGCAACCCTATCTGAGCCCCGAGCGCGACGCCTACGATGAGGCGCTCTACGACGCCGACGGCTACTTCTACGGCACCAAGCTCATTACCACCGGGATCGTTTACAACACGGGTGCCGAGCACCAGCCGCAACGCTGGGCCGACCTGATTGGCCCGGAATACGAAGGCCTGGTCACCATGCCCAGCCCCCTCTACTCCGGCGCAGCGCTGATCCACATGGCCGCCATCGGTGAAACGTCGCTGGGCCTGGAATACTACGACGCCCTGCACGCCAACCGTACGGAAGCCCAAAGCGGTAACGGTGGCGTCTTCAACGCCGTGGCAGCAGGCACCAAGCCGTACGGCATCGTGGTGGATTTCCTGCCTATCCGTGAAGCGGCCAAGGGTTCCCCCGTGGCGTTCGTCTTCCCCGAGGAAGGTGTCAGCGCCGTGACCGAACCCGTCGCCATCATGGCGGAAGCCCAGCACCCGGATGCTGCCCAGAAGTTCGTCGATTTCGTGCTCTCCCAAGCCGGGCAGGAATTGGTGAGCCAGCAGGGCTACCTGCCCGCGCACCCGGACGTTGCCCCACCGGAAGGCTTCCCCGAACGCGACTCGATTCAGCTGATGCCGGTCGATATCGAGCAAGCGCTGTCCGAGGAAGAAGCGCTCAAGCAGCGCTTCAATGAGCTGTTTGGCGGTTGATGATGAGCCCTTCGCTGAACGTTGGCAGCCAGCATCGCTGGCTGCTTACCCTGCTCACGCTGCTGGTGGTGTTGCTCAGTCTGGCACCCAGCCTGCGGCTTTTGATGGAAGCCCTCAGCGACCTGGGCCAGGGCAGCAGTGCCCCGCTGTGGAAAGTGCTCAACGCGGCCAGCACCTGGCGCGCCTTGTGGCACAGCCTGTACACCTCGGGCCTGGGCATGCTGATTGCTCTGGTGCTGGGCAGCCTGTTCGCCTTCGTGATCACTCTGACGGACATTCGCGGCAAGGCCTGGCTGGTATTCTGCTTCATGCTGCCCATGATGATCCCGCCCCAGGTCACTGCGCTGAGCTGGCTACAGTTGTTCGGCCCGGCCAGCCCTTTACTGAAAAGCATCGGCATGGCACCGCCGCTGGGCAGCCCCCAGCCGCTCTATTCCGCCGAAGGCATTGCGCTGCTGCTCGGCATTCAAAGTGCACCGCTGGTATTTCTGGCGCTGCGTACCTCGCTCATGTCGCTCCCCCGTGAGCTGGTCGAAGCCGCCCGCATCAGCGGCGCCCGCCAGGGTCAGGTCTGGGGGCATATCATTCTGCCCGTGACCCGACACGGCCTGATCGCCGGTGCGGCCATGGCCTTCATCTCCAGCCTGGGCAATTTTGGCATTCCCGCCATGCTGGGCATTCCCGCAGGCTATTACGTGCTGCCTACCTTGATCTACCAGCGCATGGCCAATTTTGGCACCGGCGTGCTGGCAGAAATGGCGGCGCTTTCTCTGTTGATCGGTCTGCTGGCCCTGGCCGGGGTGGCCCTGCAGCAGTACTGGATGAATCGCAGCCGCTTTGGCCTGGGAGGGCACGGCGGCCGCGCCCACGACTTTTCACTGGGGCGCTGGCGTACCGGCGTGACGACCCTGCTGATCATGGTGCTGCTCTTGATCCTGGTGGCGCCGCTGCTCGCGCTGGTGGTGAGCTCGCTGGTCCCGGCCATGGGCGTTCCCCTGAGCCTGGATACCATCACCCTCAACGCCTACCACGAGGTCATCGGCCGACAGGGCGCCACCTGGCGGGCCGTGCGCAACAGTTTCTGGCTGGCAGGCGGCGCCGCGCTGGTGCTGATGCTGTGCAGCCTGCCCCTGGCGTACCGTCTTCAGCGTCTGCCGCCTCGGCTACAGCAGCTCACCCTGAGCGTCATCGAACTGCCCTATGCCCTGCCTGGCGTGGTGCTGGCGATTGCCTGCATTCTGCTGTTCGTGCGCCCGCTGCCACTGATCAATCTGGCGCTGTACGGCACCCTTGGGCTGATTTTCGTGGCCTACCTGGCGCGCTTTCTGGTGGTCTGCCTGAAGCCGGTCAGCGCCAGCCTTGCGCAGCTCGACCCCTCGCTGGAAGAAGCCGCCCAGCTGGCCGGTGCTGGCCCCTGGCGGCGGCTGGCCACCATCGTGATGCCGCTGATCGCGCCCTCCCTGTTTGCCGGTGGGCTGCTGGTATTCCTGCTGGCCGTCAACGAGCTCACCGTGTCGGCGCTGCTCTGGAGCGCAGGCAACGAAACCCTGGGCGTATTGATCTTCAACCTGGACGAAGGGGGCGAAAGCGTGCTGGCGTCGGCGGTGGCCGTGCTGGTCGTGGCCATGGTGGCCACCTTGATGCTGCTGCTGAGCCTGATGGCCCCTCGCTTACCCAAAGGAGTCGTGCCATGGCAAGGCTAATGCTCGACCGCGTTACCAAACAGTTTGGCCAACACACCGCAGTCAATGGCGTCACCCTCGATATCTCTCCCGGCGAATTCGTGGCGCTGCTGGGCCCCAGCGGCTGCGGCAAAACCACCATGCTCCGCATGCTGGCAGGGTTCGAGCAGGTGAGTAGCGGCACCATGACACTCGGTGAGACGCTGCTGGCCAGCGCCCACCACCATGTGCCCCCCGAGCAGCGCAACATGGCCATGGTGTTTCAGTCCTACGCGCTATGGCCCCATATGAGCGTGGCCGACAACGTGGGCTACCCGCTGAAGCTGCGCCGCATTCAAGGCAGCGACTACCAGCGCCGAGTCGCCCAGGCGCTGGAGCAGGTGGCGTTGACCCCCTATGCCCAGCGCTCGCCCCAGGCCCTCAGCGGCGGCCAGCGCCAGCGGGTGGCACTGGCCCGCTGCCTGGTCACCGACCCCGACGTGGTGCTGCTGGACGAACCGCTCGCCAACCTGGACCGCAACCTGCGGGCCGCCATGGAGCACAGCTTCGTGGATTTCCACCGGCGGACCCAGGCCACCATGGTCTACGTCACCCACGACCAAAGCGAAGCCATGGCCATGGCAGACCGCATTGCCGTCATGCGGGAGGGCGAGCTGGTGCAGTGGGCCACGCCCGAAACGCTCTACCGAGCGCCGCGCAGCGAATGGGTCGCGAGGTTCATCGGCCAGGGTAGCCTGCTTCACATTGCCAGCGGCGCGCCTGGCCAGCGTCTCACCGAAAGCGCTTTGATGAGCGGGCTGGCCGCGCCGCTCACCGCGCGTTCGCAGCCCGTGCTGGTGCGCCCGGAGCACGTGCATCTGGATGCCACGGCCCCCAACCCCCACGACCTGACCGCCCGCGTTGAACGGCTGACGTTCCGCGGTGAGCGCTACGAGCTACACCTGCGCCTGAGCACCGGCGATGCCCTGCTGGCGTATCATCCCCACGCCCTTGGCGAAGGCCAGCAGGTCGCGGTGCGCCTGCTGGAAGGCTGGTGCCTGGAGCCCGACCAATGAGCCCCTTGGTGGAGATCCTCAGCGGGCTGGGCGACAAGGGCCCGGCCGCCATCGTGGTCGAGGCCCAGGGCAAGCGCCTGCTGCTGGATGCGGGCGGCGCACTGCACCCCGGTGAGGCGATCACCTGGGCGGCGGGGCTCGCGGTAGACGCCGTGCTGATCAGCCACGATCATATCGATCATATTGGCGGGGTGGCCGAGCTGCCCGAGCAGCTGCCGCTCTACTGCACGCCGCTGGTCGCCAAGGCGCTGCCGCCCCACAGAGCGTGGCAGCCACTGCCCTATCGCGGCCGTCTAGAAGTGGAAGGCATTACCGTCACCACCGGCCAGGCGGGCCACTCGCTGGGGGGTGTCTGGCTGCACCTCGACGTGGCGGGCGGGCTTTTCTACAGCGGCGATGCCTGTTTCGAGTCGCGGCTGTTTCCCTTCGATACGCCGCCACCTGCCTGTACGGCGCTGCTGGACGCCTCCTACGGCAGCTACGACCAGCCCCAGGCACACTGCCTCGATACCCTGGGCAGCGCCCTGGATACGCCACTGGTGCTGCCGGTACCGGAAACGGGACGGGCGCTGGAAATGGCGCTATGGTTGGCAGAGGAAGCAGATCACCGACAGCTCCCCTTGGCCATCGACCCCATCATCCGCGACAACCTTGCCGCTCTGCTGGCGCTGCCACGCGGTTTGCGGCGTGATGGGCTGGACGACGCCATCGGCACCCTGCTCCAGCGGCCCAACGCCAGCCATCCGGCACTCTGGCTGGTCAGCGACCGTGACGACCAGCCCGCCGACTGGCCCGACCACCGCCTGCTGCACACCGGCTACCTGACGCCACCGCGCTGTGCGCAGCTGGCTGCCAACGAGGTGCTTTGGCAACGCTGGAACGTCCATCTGCGCGCCTCGCATCTGGTGGCGCTGGCCCATCAGCTCCAGGCTGCTCAGGTCGTGCCTCTGTTTACGCGACTGGACGATGAAGCCATTGACCACTGGCGCGAACGTCTAGGCACGCGGCTGAAGCCCCAGGCACGGCTTGCGCTCAGCAGCCGCCCTCAAGGCTCGACCGTTTCACTCTTTTCATCTCAGGAATCCATCTCATGACCGCAGTCATCGTTGACGTCGACGGCACGCTTGCCGAATTTCACCCCCAGCAAGTCCATGAGTGGGTGCTGGGCCCCGCCAAACAGTGGGACCCCTTCTTTGCCCACATGGCCCAAGCGCCGGTCATCGAACCCGTGGCCAAACTGGTCAAGCTGCTGAAGGCCCAAGGCCAGCAAATCGTCATTTGCAGCGGCCGCCCGGACAGCCACCGCGAGCATACCCAGGCCTGGCTAGACCGCCATGCCATCCCCTTCGATGCCATGTACCTGCGTCCCGAGGGCGATGACCATGTAGACGATGAAGAAGTAAAAGCCGCGCTACTCGATCAAATGCGCAGCGACGGCTTTGCGCCCTGGCTGGTGCTGGACGACCGCGACGCCGTGGTCGCCCAGTGGCGCGCCCTGGGGCTTACCTGCCTGCAGTGCGCGCCGGGGGATTTTTAAGCACTGGCGGGGGGCACATGCCGCTGCCAAAGCAGCAGTGCTACAGGCACCAGCGCCACAGGCACCAACACCAGGTTGAGGGTTGCCCAACCCAGGCCATTGACCAGGGGACCTGCCAGCAGCGCGGTCAGGGCGGCGGTGCCAAATACCATGAACTCGTTGGTGGCCTGGGTGCGGGCCTTGTCCTCTGGTCGGTAGCTCTGGGTCAGCAGGCCGGTGGCGGGCAAGAACGTAAAATTCCACCCAAGCCCCAGCAGAATGAGGGCCACATTGAACCCCAGCAGGCCGCCCTCCCACTGAGCCACCAGCGCACTCATCACCAGCAGCAGGCATCCGGCCACGATCATTTGCCTGGCGCCAAAACGCGTGACCAGATGCCCCGTCAAGAAAGAGGGTAGAAACATCGCCACCACGTGCCACTGAATGGTCATCGACACGTGATCGAAATGATGCCCCGCCCCCGCCATGGCAAGCGGTGTGGCGGTCATGGCCAGGTTCATGACCCCGTACCCCACCATCGCCGCACTCACCGCCACGATGAACCCGGGCTGGCGGAGTATGTGGCGCAACGGCATGGCATTGGCGGCACCGTGCGTCTGGGAGACAGGCGGTAGCCGCGTCGCCATCAGCACCACCAGTGCGAGCAGGTAGAGCAAGGCCAGTCCTATGAAACTCCCCAGAAACGGCACCATGCTCAGCTCACGGCTCACCCTTGCCAACCAGGGCCCAGCAAACGCTGCCAGAACCCCGCCCCCCATGACCAGGCCAATCGCCCGGTCACGCAACGGTGCGGGAGTTGCTTCCACCGCAGCAAAGCGGTACAGCTGCCCAAAACCAATGCCAATGCCGATCAGCCAGGTCGCCACCAGGAAGAGCCCGAAGTGGGCGCTCACCAAGGCCTGCGCCGCGACGAGCGCGCCCAGCAGACCCACCCCATTGCCCAGCATGAAGCCTCGCTTACGGCCCACTTTGGCCATGATCAACGATGCAGGGATAGTGGCACACATCAGCCCCAACCACTGGGTAGCCACCGGGGCCGTTGACCAGCTCGCACTCGGGGCGAGCGCCGCGCCAATCAAGGGCGAGACGGCGATCAACAGGACGTTGCCCGTGACCAGCAGCGCTTGGCAAAGCGATAACAGCGTCACCGTGAATGGCATCAGAACTCCTCCTGAACAGGGACGGCATGGGATGAGGCAAAACGCTGGCGATACACCGAGGGGGATACCCCGTAGTAGCGCTGAAACTGGCGGCGCAGTTGTTCGGCACCGCCCAGCCGCCAGCGCTGCGCCAGACGCTCTAGAGAGAGCTGTTCGCATTCGCTGATCAGTGCCAGGCGTGCCTGTTCAAGGCGCAGTTGGGTCAGGTACGCGCAAGGCGTGGTGTTCAAATGCTGCTTGAACAGTCTCGTCAGATGGCGCGGGGAGACGGCCATCTGCTCGGCCATGCTCGCAAGCCCGAGCTCTTCACTGGGGTCGGCATGGAGCCGATCCAGCAACCGACGCAGCGGCCCCGCCGATTGCTGGCGGCGCAGCACTTCGCTGAATTGGGACTGCCCCCCTGGACGCTGTAAAAACACCACCAGCTCACGGGCCACACGACCGGCCAGTTCAGACCCGTGATCGTCCTCCAGCAGCGACAGCGCCAAATCGATCCCCGCCGTTACGCCCGCGCTGGTGTAGCGGCCATGGCTTTCGATATAGAGTGCATCGGGCTCGACGCTCAGGGCAGGGTACTCCGCCGCCAGCTGTGCGGCATGGCGCCAATGCGTGGTCACACGGCAGCCATCCAGCAAGCCCGCTGCGGCCAGCAAAAAGGCACCGGAACAAATCGAACCCAGCCGTCTCACGGAAGGCGCTACCTCCCGCAACCACTGTTTGACCTCGTGGATATCGCGCTGCTGCATCACGCCACTGCCGCCCGCCACCAACAGCGTATCCAAGGGAAATCGGGGAAGAGGCCGTTGGTAGGAGTGGGTCGCCTGCAGCGCCAACCCTCCGTTCGTCATGAGTGGGCCAACGCTGTCGGCCACCAGCGTCAGGTGATACAACGGCTGAGCACTCAACGCGTTGGCACTGGCAAACACTTGCCAAGGGCCACACACATCCAGCAGTTGGCAATCAGGATAGGCAAGCAGGGCAAGATGGCGGGTCACGGTTTCTCTCCTCGAGACCAAAGCAGTAAACAGAGTGTCTGCGCTACCCCGCTTGTCGGCAAGGACCATTACCCCACCGAAAACGACATCGAGCCAATGCCCTCACGCGCCGCTCAGGCTTTTTGAACGCTGACAAACGCCAACGCCCCGCAAGGCGGGGCGTTGGCGTTGGGGTTGGCGTTACTACACGTGGCCGATGATCAACCGCCTGCAAACGAGGCGTACATGATCACCACCAGCACCACCAGCGCGATGCCGGTGGGCACGGCACCTTTCCACGGGGTGAGGTCGACATCGCCCGAGGCTTCCTGGACCCAGTCCGTGGCGCGGGGGCGCAGCTTGCCGATCACCAGCATCACCGCGACCAGCAGCACGAACACCGCGGCGACGAAGTGGAACTCGTGCATGACCAGCGGCAGCTTGTTGAACGGCGGCACGAAATAGCCTGCCGCAATCAGCAAACAGCCGCCCACCAGGACCACCTTTGCGGCCATGGGCGGCACGCGCTTGGTCAACAGCCCCACCAGTACCACGGCCAGAATCGGAATGAAATAGATGGCGTTCATGCGCTGCAGGTAGCCGAACAGGCTATCCTGCCCCGCCAGCAGCGGCGCGATGATCATGGTGCTGATGGCGATGATCCAGCCAAACACCTTGCCGGATTTCACCACCTGCTCTTCCGTGGCGTCCTTTTTCAGCACGCCTTTATAGATCCCCAGGCTGAAGATCGTGGTGGTGCTGTTCAGCGCCGAATTGAACGAGGAGAGAATCGCCCCCACCATCACCGCCGCAAAAAAGCCCGTCAGATAAGGCGGCAGCACGTTGAATACCAGGTGCCCATAGGCTTCATCGGCGCGCACGCCCTGGTCGGCATACAAGTGGTAGGCAATGATGCCCGGAAGCACCAGATAGAGCGGCCCCAGCAGCTTGAAGAAGCCGGTCAACAGCACCCCTTTTTGGCCTTCCGCCAGATTTTTCGCGGCGAAGGTGCGCTGAATGATTTGCTGGTTGGTGGTCCAGTAGAAAAGGTGCAGCAGCAGTACGCCGGTAAAGATGGTCGAGAACGGCACCTGCTGGTCGGGGCCGCCCATGGAGTTGAACTTGCCAGGGTCGCTCTCCTTCAGAATGCTCCAGCCTTCCATGACGCCTGTGCCGCCACTCACCGCCTGAAGGCCGAAGTAAACGATCACGAAACCGCCAATCAGCAGCCCCACGCCGTTGAGGGTGTCAGACACTGCCACCGTGCGCAGGCCCCCAAACAGCGCATACACGGCGCCAATCAGGCCCACGATCCAGACGGTTGCCCACAGCAGGGCCGTGCTGGACTCGATGCCGGTCAAACCCTGCAAGTCCAGCATGCCCTGCAAGCCAATGGCGCCGGAATAGAGAATGATGGGCAGCAGCACCACCGCATAGGCAATCAGGAAGATGACGTTGGCAATGAGCTGGGTACCGGCATCGAAGCGAATCGCCAGCAGCTGCGGCAGCGTGGCAATCCCGCTTTTCAAGAAGCGCGGCAGGAAAAACAGCGCCAGAGCAACCAGCGCAATCACGGCGATGACTTCCCAGGCCATGACGCTCAGGCCGTCGGTAAACGCCGAGCCGTTCAACCCAACCATCTGCTCGGTGGAGAGGTTGGTCATCAACATCGATGCGGCAATCAACGGAAACGTCAGCGTGCGCCCCGCCAGAAAATAGCCGTTGGTGCTGCGATGGTCATCGCGGCGTGTAATACGCCAGGTGACGAAGGCCACCAGGCCCGTAAAAAATAGAAACGATGCCAGGGTAAGGGCATGCATGAGGGAGGTCCTTCGAAGCGGTCGCGTCCTGGGCAGTGCCCGGTACGGGCACGTGGCACCGTCTTTACACGATACGACACGGTGAATGTTGGTAAAAATACCAGGCTTCGCGGGATTCTAAGGAGGTGACACGATTCATCTATTAGCCTTTAGTCTTACTCAAGTGGCGCAAACGCTGTTTATTTACGTCATTCTGCGTACTGCCTGCCCCTCGATCAGGAAATCACGTCGCGGGTAACGCAGCCACGCCCAGCTATGTCACAATACCGACCCTCAAGGATCACAAGGGAAGCACATCACCATGTTGCACTACCTGCAGGGATTACCGCACTTCTTTGCCTATCTGCTCAGCGCGCTGGGGATGCTGGTCGCGTTCATGTATTGCTACAGCCGACTCACGCCGCATCACGAATGGACACTGATCCGTGAAGGCAATGCCGCTGCCGCCCGGGCCTACGGCGGTTCCATCCTCGGCTTCACGCTGCCGCTCTACAGCGCCATGGCCAACTCCATCAGCTACCTCGATTTCATTCTCTGGGGCATCGTGGCCTTCGGGGTGCAAATCGCCACGTTCTTCGGCTTGAAGCTGATGCTGCGCCGCCAGGGCGAGAGCCTTTCCCAGCACATCACCGAGGGGCACCAGGCTTATGGCACGCTGGTGGGCAGCGTTTCCATCGCGGTCGGCCTCATCAACGCCGCTTCCATGACCTGGTAAGGAGTTCGACATGGCAGATCAACATCTTCCTCGCCGCAAGCGCAGTGCACGGCTGTCGTTGGCCATGATGGGCACCGGCGCCTTTGGCCTGACCGCCTGTACCGAACCCGCCCAGGACGAACACATTACCGACGTGAATTTTGACGAACCGCGCAGCTTCCAGAGCGTCGAAGACTGTGTGGCCGCCAATATCTATACCCGCAGCGCCTGTGAGGAGGCCCATACGGCAGCGCTGGAGTCGGTACCGCGCTTCAATACGCTGGAAGCCTGCGAGGCCGAACACGGCGAAGGCGCCTGTGCCGCGCCCAATGAAGAGCAGGCCCAAGCCAGTGGCGGCGGTAGCTGGTTCATGCCCGCCATGATGGGCTACATGATGGGGAGCATGCTGTCGAACACCAACCGTGGGCGTTCCTTCGAGCGGGTTTACCAGGAGCCGGTCTATCGCAACCGTGACAACCAGGGCAACTGGAATGCCGCCGCCAGCCAAGCGACCCAGCGGGTCAATCAACGCAACGACGCCATGCGCAACTCGGTGGTTCAAAGCCGTCAAACCACCACGCGCCGTGGCCTGGGCACGCGCTCTGCCTCCTGGGGCTCCTGACCCACACCCGGAGCTCTCATGCTAAGGATCACCGTTCCTGAACGACCCCAGTGGCAAGCCCTGGCACAGCAGCTGGGCTTCCACTTTCACACCATCGACGGCGAGCCCTACTGGAAAGAGAGCGCTTACTACCAGTTCACGCTGGAGCAGGTCGAGCGCGACATAGAAACTCCCACCGAAACGCTGCACGAGATGTGCATGGCGCTGGTCGACCGCGTATGCCGCTCGGAGGCTCTACTGCAGCGGCTGGCGATCCCCGCACATATGTGGGAGACCATCCATCGCTCCTGGACCTCCGGCCAACCGCCGCTGTATGGGCGCATGGATTTTGCCTACTCAGGGGACGGCCCGGCCAAACTGCTGGAGCTGAATTATGATACGCCCACCTCACTTTACGAGGCGGGGTTCTTCCAATGGGTATGGCTGGAACAGGCCATTGCCCAGGGCATCCTGCCTCGCCATGCCGACCAGTACAACTCCATCCAGGAGCGCCTGCTGAACGCCCTGGCACATCTGGGCGACCGGCTCCCCGACCGCACGCTGCATTTCTCTTGTGTGAAAGGCAGCGACGAGGAGCGGGCTACCGTCCGCTACCTGCAGGACATCGCGCTGCAAGCGGGGCTTCACGCGCCGTTCGTCTACATCGAGGATATTGGCGTAACGCCGGGTCAGTCCCACTTCGTGGACCTGGAAGACCAGCCGATGGCGGCAGTTTTCAAGCTGTACCCGTGGGAAGAGATGGCGGTGGAAGCGTTCAGCCAGCAGATCACCCAGCTGGACACCCACTGGTTCGAACCGCCCTGGAAGGCGATTCTGTCCAATAAAGGTATCCTGCCGCTGCTGTGGGAACAGTTCGAAGGCCACCCCAACCTGCTGCCCGCCTATTTCGAGCCAACCGAGAACGCCTCGCCTGCGCCGGGCTGGGTTCGCAAACCGTTTTTCTCCCGTGAGGGCAGCAACGTCAGCCTGACCACCCCCGATGGAGTGTCGGAAAACGTCGACGGGCCTTACACCGATAGCCCATGGATTCGTCAGGCGTACCATCCGCTCCCCAGGTTTGGGGAGCGGCATGCCCTGGTCGGCAGCTGGGTGGTGGGCGATCGCGCCTGTGGTATCGGCATTCGCGAAGACGTGGGCAGAATTACCAAGGACACGTCCTGCTTCGTACCTCACGCGATCGTGTAAGCGTGCGTTTGTGAGCGCACGTCGCGCTTAGGCGGCGCTGCTGCCCTGATGATGCTCGGCTGCAGGCTGCCACCTGGGCGCCACCCGAAGAGCTGCGTTTCACGCGGGCAGAGAACGCTTCCGCTGCACTTTCAGCGTCGGGATCAGCAGTTTCCCTGAACATCCCTCTACCGAATCGCTACGCCTCAGCGCCGATCAGGCGCTCTATCGTGCCAAGCACCAGGGGCGTAACCAGGTGGTCATCAGCACGGAGCAGAATCATGGCGGATTCGCGCCCCGCGGGGCATGAGGCAGCAAACCTATCCCTTGAAGATGCCATCCGCGAGGACGATGGCCGCATCGTCGATGTGGAAGAGCCCTGCCAGCAGGTGGTGCGACTTGCCCCTTGGCGCCTTCAAAGCGCCCCGAAACGCTGCCTGACGCACTGCGCCCTTTCGTCAGCACGCTTTGGCAGCCCGAAGATGCCCGTGTGGCCACGATGGCACTCGAACCGTGACCTGCGTGGTCTTTCAGGCAGGCGGTTATTCCAGCTTGCCAGCTCCCCAAGCCGCTGGCTGACCCTGCGCGACGCCGCAGACCCATGGCAACTGGGCATGGGCTCGGAGAGTCGGCTGGCACGCCTGCCGGTCGCCCAGCTGCATTCGCTGCCTCCCCTGATCACCGCCCGCACGGGCATGCCCGCGCTGTGCGGGCTGATGCTGGAACAGCAACGGCTGACCTTGCTGTTGGATGGCCAACGGCTGTCGCCGTCAGTGCTCCAGCCATAGGCAGCGCACGGCGTCCCCTGGGGCTATCTGCTGGTGAGCATCGATGACGGCCAGCGCATCGGCCTCGATACACGAAGAGAGCACCGCCGAGTCCTGGTCTTCAAACGCCACCGCGTAGATTCCCTGAGCGCTAAAGCGCAGCGCCACGCGCATGTAGTGTTGCCGTGGCCCCGTCTCGGTGGTGAACTGCGCCTTCGCGGTGATCTCTGGCAGTGACGCAAGCGCAGGGCGGCCCAACAACGCTCCCATCAGCGGGCGTAAAAAGAGCCAGGCGCCAACGAATCCGGACACCGGATTGCCTGGCAGGCCGACAAAGCGCGCCTCGCCCCCTGCCTCGGTCGGCAGACGTCCCAGCGCCAGCGGCTTACCGGGGCGAATGGCCAGCTTCCACATATCCAGCTGCCCCAACGACTCCAGCGCAGCCTTGACGTGGTCCTCTTCCCCCACGCTGACACCACCGGTGCTGACCACCACGTCGGCCACGGCCGCCGCCTGTTCGAGAATCTCGACGGTGCGGGCATAGTCGTCGGGAACGCTGACCCGCTGTACGACCTCAGCACCAAAGCGCTCCAGCAAACGCGTCAGCATCGGGCGATTGGAGTTATAGAGCTGGCCAGGCTGCAAGGGCATGCCTGGGTCGACGATCTCGTCGCCGGTGGAGAGCAGCGCCACCCGGGGCCGACGGCGCACGCTGACCTCGGTCACTCCTTGCCCCGCCAGGTGCCCCAGTGCAGCCGCTTCCAGGCGCTGCCCCGCCTTGAGCAGCACGTCTCCACGCTGCACGTCACGCCCCTTGAGCCTGACGTTGTCACCCGCGGGTACGTCATGGGGAATCACCGCGTGGCCGTCGTCCAGGGTGACGCGCTCCTGCATGACCACGCAATCCGCGCCCGCCGGAATCTGGCCCCCGGTAAAGATCCGCGCGCAGCTGCCTTCTGCCAGCGGTTGGGCCAGGCTTCCGGCAGCAATCCGCTGACTGACCGGCAGCCGCTTGCCCGCGTCGCTGGCGCGCAGCGCATAACCATCCATGGCGCTGTTATCGAAGGGCGGCACGTCCAGCGTTGCCATCACCGGCTCCGCCAGCACCCGACCCGCCGCCTCTTCAAGCGGCACCTGCTCGGCTGGCAGCGGCACAAGCCCTGCCAGCAGCGCATCGAGAGCGGCGCTGATGGGTTGCAGTGGCGGTGACTGATATCCTGCGCGTTGCTCAGCCATGCTGCCCCCGGCCGGGAATGACCAGGTTGGCAAAGTTGCAGGGTTTGTGGCGGCTATCCAGCTGCTCGGCCAGAATGCCGTCCCACCCGGTGCGGCAGGCACCGGTGGAGCCCGGCAGGCAAAACACCACCGTGGCGTTGGCAAAACCACCCAAGGCGCGGCTTTGAATGGTGGAGCTGCCGATTTCGTCGCCACTCAGTTGGCGAAAGCGCTCGCCGAACCCCTCGATGCGCTTGTCCAACAGCACCGAGACCGCCTCTGGAGTGGAGTCACGGCCGGTGAAGCCGGTGCCGCCGGTGGTCAGCACCACCTGCACGCCGGGGTCGGCGATCCACTGGGCCACCACGGCACGAATCTGGTACACGTCGTCCGGCACGATACGCTTGTCGGCCAGCCGGTGCCCCGCTTCGGTCAGCCGCTGAACCAGCGACTGACCCGAGCGGTCGGTCTCTTCGGTGCGGGTGTCCGAGACGGTGAGCACCGCAATGTTCAGGGCTTCCATGGCATCCATTGGCGCTACTCCTTGGGCTCGTTCTGTGAAGGGGACTCGTTCTGTGAAGGGGCTTTCTTGCGCGCCTGGCGAGCGTCGAGTGCCGCCAACTGCTCCGGGGTGGCCTCACCCTGGTGGTTGGCTTTCCATTCGCTGTAGGGCATGCCATAGACATACTCCCGGGCAGCGTCCATTTCCAGAGGCGTGCCGCGCTCATCGGCTGCGCTGACCAGCCACTTGGAGAGACAGTTACGGCAGAAGTCCGCCAGAATCATCAGGTCGATGTTCTGCACGTCCTTGTTGTCATCCAGGTGCTTGAGCAAGCGACGAAATGCAGCGGCTTCCAGCTCCGTGCGGGTTGCGGTATCCAGTTCATCGAACGTAGCCATGCGGATTCCTTTTTCAAAACAGGGTTGATATGCAGCATAACAAAAGACACCGCCCGAGGGCGGTGTCATGGGGCGTTCTCTTGCAATGACAGGCAAAGGTGTCAGCTCGGCCTTGTCGATGGCTCGCTGCTGTCGCCCGCTTTCTGAGCAGCCACCTCTTCCTCGCTCAGCGACTGCCCCTTGACCTCTTCGTACCACAGGTTGTGGTGCTCCTTGGCCCAGGTTTCGTCTACGTAGCCGGTGGTCATGCCTTCCAGCGACCCTTCGGTCCCTAGCGTACCGATGTAGATGTGCCCCAGCGCCACGGCGGTCAAGCCCAACGCACCCACGGCGTGGATGATGTTGGCCCACTGCATGGTATCGCGGCTCTGCCCGTAGTTCGGGAAGTCGAGCACGAAGCCACTGGCCACCACCACCAGCCCTGCGGTGGCCAGCAGCCAGTACCAGGCTTTTTCACCACCGTTGGCAAATCCCGCGTCCGGGTGGCCTTTACCCACCAGGCCACCGCCCTGCTTGAACCACTGCAGGTCATGCTTCTTGGGGATATTGTCTTTCAACAGTTTGACCAGTAGCACGATCAGCAGGATACCGAACAGCGGCCCCAGGTAGTTGTGGAGCACCTTGGAGGCCGAGATCATCCATCCCCAAACCGCATCGCCAAACAGCGAGCGGAAGACGAACTTGCCATACAGCAGGTTGAGACCGGTCAGCGCCAGGGTGATGAACAGCGTCGCCACCGTCCAGTGCAGCGCGCGCATGAACAGCGGCCAGCGCAGCAGCTTGCGCCCGGTACGTGGCTCATCCAGGTGCTTGCGACCAATCACCAGGTAGAACAGCGTAATCACGCTGGCCATGCCCAGAATGGCAATCAAACCAAACGGCGAGACCCAGCGATTGCGCAGAATCCGCCACGTTTCACCGCTGGCGTTGATCAGGTTGTAGTTGCTGTCGTGACGCGAATCACGATAGTTCGGGCCGGTTTCACCGCTGCGTACCTGGCGCCACTGCTCGGCCGTAATGCCAGGGGCGGCGGTGGACATTTCCCGTTGCGGATCCGCCTGGGCCACGGCCAGCTGGCTCACGCCGAGGCTGGCCACCAGCAGTAGCAGCATCAGGCACAGGTGCCAGACACGCTTCAGCCCGCGGGCTACATGCCCGTTGGCCGATGCAGGCATTTCAACGGTGGTCATGGTCATTGGGGTCATGACACGCCTCCTTAGCCTTTACGGGCAGCATCGTAGGCAAGGTTGTCGGTGCTGGCCTGGGGATTGTTCGACCACGCTCCATCCGGGTGGCCACGATGGACGACACGCTGACGGAAGATGTCGGCGACGTCCTGCGCATCACCTGCCAGCAGCGCTTTGGTCGAGCACATCTCGGCGCACAGCGGCAGCTTGCCTTCGGCAATACGGTTGGAACCGTACTTCTGGTACTCCTCTTCCTTGCTTTCTGCCGGGCCGCCTGCGCAGAAGGTGCACTTGTCCATCTTGCCGCGCTCGCCAAAGGCGTTCTGCTTGGGGAACTGGGGGGCGCCGAAGGGGCAGGCATACAGGCAGTAGCCGCAGCCGATGCACAGGTCCTTGTCGTGCAGCACGATACCGTCGTCGGTCTTGTAGAAGCAGTCGGTGGGACAGACAGCCATGCAAGGGGCGTCGTCACAGTGCATGCAGGCCACCGAAATCGACATTTCGCTGGCTTCACCGTCGTTCAGTGTCACCACGCGGCGGCGCTGAATGCCCCACTCGACGTCGTTGGCATTTTTACAGGCGGTGACGCAGCCGTTGCATTCGATGCAGCGCTCGGCATCACACATGAATTTCATTTGAGCCATGGTGTTCTCCTCTTGCCGATGCGGACATTGCCGCATCGGCCTGCTGTCTGGTCGGGTCGCGCGTTATCGGTTCAAGCGCGCTCAATACGACAAATGGTGCACTTGGTCTCTTGCATCAGTGTCACCGGGTCGTAGCCGTAAGTGGTCGCCGTGTTGGCCGCCTCGCCCTGAACATAGGGCGCCGTGCCTTCCGGGTAGCGGTCATGCAGGTTCTCGCCCTGGAAGATGCCGCCAAAGTGGAACGGCATGAAGGCCACCTTGCGATCCACCCTGGGGGTGACCAGGGCTTTCACCTTGACCCGGCCACCCTCAGCGCCTTCGACCCAGACATCGTCACCGTCACGCACGCCGATATCGTTGGCGTCGGCGGGGTTCATCTCGACGAACATTTCCTGCTGCAGCTCCGCCAGCCAGGACATCGAGCGGGTTTCTTCACCCCCTCCCTCGTACTCGACCAAACGGCCCGACGTCAGAATGATCGGGTAATCCGCGCTGTTGTCACGATCCTGGATGGTCTTGTAGAGCGTGGGCAGACGCATGATGGAGTCGAAGTCGTCCCAGGTGGGATAACGTTCGACCAGATCACGCCGCGTGGTGTAGAGCGGTTCGCGGTGCTTGGGCACTTCATCGGGGAAGGTCCACACCACGGCGCGGGCCTTGGCGTTACCGTAGGGCGCACAGCCGTGTTCGATGGCCACCCGCTGGATACCGCCGGAGAAGTCGGTTTTCCAGTTCTGGCCGTCGGCGGCGGCTTTCTCTTCGTCGGTGAGGTCATCCCACCACCCCAGGTCCTTGAGCAGCTGATCGGTGAACTCGGGATAGCCGTCATCGATATCGCCGCCCACCGGGGCCGAGCCTTCGGCCAGCAGATTGACACCGTCGCGCTCGATACCAAAGCGGGCGCGGAAGCCCATGCCGCCTTCCATCACGGGCACGCTGGTATCGTAGAGGTTCGGGGAGCCCGGGTGACGGAACTCCGGGGTGCCCCAGCAGGGCCACGGCAGGCCATAGTAATCGCCATCGGCAGGGCCACCCTGGGCACGCAGATTTTCAAAGCTGAAGGTGTGCCAGTTTTTCTGGTGCTCTTTCAAACGCTCGGGGCTTTGACCGGTATAGCCAACGGTCCACATGCCGCGGTTGATTTCGCGCAGCACGTCTTCGATGAGCGGCTCGTTGCCGTTCATCTCGAAGTTCTTGACGAACTCGTTGCCAAACCCCAGCTTATTGGCAAACAGGGTCATGATCTCGTGGTCGGGCTTGGACTCGAACAGCGGCTCGATGACCTGATCGCGCCACTGAATCGAGCGGTTGGTGGCGGTGACACTGCCGGTGGTTTCGAACTGGGTGGCCGCAGGCAGCAGATAGACGCCATCGGTGCGGTCATGCATGACCGCCGCCACCGTGGGATACGGGTCGACGATGACCATCATCTCGAGCTTCTGCATGGCCTTCTGCATTTCCACGCCGCGGGTTTGCGAGTTGACCGCGTGCCCCCAGTAGAACATGGCTTTCAGCGCCGTACGCTGGGAGATGTTGTCGTCCTCTTCCAGCACGCCATCGACCCAGCGCGATACGGTGATACCGTTGGTGTACATGGGCTTGCCGTCGGCATACTCGGTGTCGTCGAAGCGACCTTTCAGCCAGTCGTACTCCACGTCCCACACCTTGGCCCAGTGCTGCCAGGCGCCTTCGGCCAGGCCGTAATAGCCAGGCAGCGAGTCGCAGCCCAGGCCCAGGTCAGTGGCGCCTTGTACGTTGTCGTGGCCGCGCAGGATGTTGGCTCCGCCGCCCGCTTTGCCGATGTTACCCAGTGCCAGCTCCAGAATGCAGTAGGCGCGGGTATTGTTATTGCCGGTGGTGTGCTGGGTGCCGCCCATGCACCAGACCACACAGCCCGGGCGGTTGTCGGAAAGCCGCTTGGCCACATCGAACATCTCGGCTTCCGGTACCCCGGTGATGTCTTCCACGACGCTGGGAGTGAATTGCGCCACTTCGGCACGCACGGCGTCCATCCCGTAGACGCGCTGGTTGATGTACTCGCGGTCTTCCCAGCCGTTTTCGAAAATGTGCCACAACAGGCCCCAGATGTAGGCCACATCGGAGCCGGGGCGGATGCGCACGTACTTGTTGGCCTTGGCGGCCGTACGCGTGAAGCGCGGATCGGCAACGATGATGTCGCAGCTGTTGCGCTCCTTGGCAATCAGGATGTGCTGCATCGCCACCGGGTGGGCTTCACTGGGGTTGGAGCCGATGAACAGCATGGAGCGGCTGTTGTGCATATCGTTGAGCGAGTTGGTCATCGCCCCGTAGCCCCAGGTATTGGCCACACCCGCTACCGTGGTGGAGTGGCAGATACGCGCCTGGTGATCGGTGTTGTTGGTGCCCCACATGGAGGCGAGCTTGCGCATCAGATACGCCTGCTCGTTGCTGAACTTGGCCGAGCCCAGCCAGTAGACGCTATCGGGGCCATAGGCGTCCCGCAGTTCCAGCAGCTTGTCGCCGATCTCATTGACGGCGTCGTCCCAGCTCAGGCGCTGCCATTCACCCGCGACCAGCTTCATCGGGTACTTCAGGCGACGCGTGGAGTGGCCGTGCTGGCGCAGAGAGGCGCCTTTCGCACAGTGGGCGCCACGGTTGATCGGGTGGTCGAAGGCTGGCTCCTGCTTGGTCCAGATGCCCTCCTGCACTTCTGCATACACGCCACACCCCACTGAACAGTGGGAGCAGATGGTGCGCTTGGTTTCGACGGGGGAGTCGAGCACCGGGGTCTTGTTCGCCGCTTCGGTGCGCTGCATCATCGGCGCGCCCATGAAACCAACCGCCGCAACACCGGCCGTACCCGCGCCGGTACGCTTGAGGAATTGGCGACGAGAGATACCCAGCCCAGACGCGGCCGGAGCTTGAGTTTTACGAGTTAAGCGCATGGCAAATCTCCTGATGGTCGCCGTCAGTCACGCAGCGAGGCGTAGTAGGCACGAACGTGATCCGTCTCGCGGTAATTCACCGACTGGGCTTCACGCTGGCTGGGCGTCTTGTCGCTCGCCTGTACGAGGGTAACGTGACCGACCGCCGCTGCCGCACCTGCTGCTGCGGTGCCCAGGCCAACGGTCTTCATGAACCGACGCCGTTCAGGGTTATGTGACGTGTGCATAGGGTTCTCCACTGTCATGCTTGTTATGCTTGGGCCGCTGGCCCGGCTATTCACTGACCGCGAACCAGGGTCAGGTCACGAGTCGTACTGGCTGATGGGCGGCTCGGTCGCTGATACGCGCCTGCTCGCTCTCCATGAAGGCACTGCCTAGCGCGCCCAGCGCGGCATAGAAGGCAGCCTCCACGTCAGCCACATCGTCGAAGCAGCGCTTTGCCCAGGGGGCCAAGTGCTGCTGAAAAAAAGCTACCTGCTCATCTGCCTGAGCTTCTACCAGCATGCCCATGACTTCACACACGGCGGCAAGGTGATCCTCGGGCTCATGGGTGCGTTCACTGCGCTCGAAGCCCAGCTCCCTCAGGTCACGGCGCAGCGCCACCAGCGCGGCTTCCATGAGCTCACCCTGCTGATACCAGGAGGCATAGGGCACGATATCGCCCTGAATGACGCCCACCAGATGGCGAAAGTGGGCGCGCTGCAGTCGCTCGGGGTCGGCCTGGGCGGCTGCCTTGGCAAGGCCAGCCCAGCATTCGGCCAGCCGCGTGCCGTCCTGTTCTACCTCCAGCTCGGCCAGCCAGGCCAGGAGCTCGACGTCGGGCGACTGGCGCAACAGCCGTGCCAGCAGCTGGTAGATATCCCCGCGCAGCGCGTCGACCTCGCTGAGCATCGCCTCGGTTTCACTCATGGCGTTACACCTTCAACTGCGCGTCAGGGTCGCGCATCATGGTTTTCCAGACGTCTTTCACGCGGCAGTCCTCACACATTTCCAGACGCGCCAGCGCATCGCCGGCAAAATAGGGGTGATTGGCCAGCTTGGTTTTCATGGCGGCCACCGTGCTGACCGTCGCGAACGGTTTGCCACAGCCGATACACTCAAAGGCAGGCTCTTCATGGCACACGTGGCGCGTTTCACGGGCAGGCGCGGCCAGAAAACCAGGCACCAGCGTGATGGCATTTTCCGGGCACGCCTGTTCACACAGGCCACACTGCACGCAGTCGGCTTCCAGGAAGCTGAGCACCGGTGTATCGCCGCCTGCCTGCAACGCGGGTGTCGGGCAGTTGCTGACGCAGGCATAGCACAACGTACAGGCGCTACTGTCCACGTCGATGCCGCCGAAGGCCGCGCCTTCCGGCAACGCTTGACGCTCACCGCTGGGGGTTCCCAGCGCGGCCAGGCGTGCCAGTACCTGATTCAATCGCGTGCGCTTGTTGGGCTCGCGGAAGCTGACGGCAGTGTCACTCAACGGCAGCAGGCTGGGCAGAGCATCGCGCGCGTCAGTGGCGTTGGCCGCCACCAGTTGGATACGTTCGACGGCGTGGCCAAGCGCTGCCAGCAACCCCTGGGCCAGCGCCACCTGATGATTCAGAAAGGCGCTCAAACGGGGCGGCATGCCCTCGTGAAGCTGAATACGTACTTCAGAGGCGCCGCTGGCCAAGGCCGTCAGCCACTGGTCGTGGCCAGCCGCGCCCAGCTCTTCCAGCGGCACATCGATGAGATGGCCTGGCGTGACCACGCCCGCCTGGCGCTCTTGCTCCAGAGTATCGTGAGTAACGAAGCGCAGCACGGGCACCTCGCCTCCCGCCTCACGGTAGGCCTCGAGCCACGCTGCCAGCGTATCCTGCTGACGGCGCGTTTCGGGCAGCCTGAACTCGATGGCACCGGTGGGGCAGGCGCTGGTGCAACTACCGACGCCCTGGCACAGAAAGGGATCTATCTCGATGCGGGACTCGATACGCCCCTTGATGCTGGTGATGGCATCCGCCGGGCAGACGTCCAGGCAGCGGGTACACCCGACATTGCCACTGGCCGAATGCGCGCACAGGTCGGTATTGACCTGGAAGTAACGGGGCTTGTCGAACTCGCCTACCAGCTCGACGGCACTCTCCAGCACTTGCTGGCGCTGCTCATCGGCAGCCTCGGGAGCGAGTCGCAAATAGCCAGGCGGCGGCAGTTCCCATGGCATCGCGGGCAGCATGCCGGGGGCCGTCAGGTCCAGCACGACATCGAAGGCGTCACGCTCGACCAGCACTTGTGCCAGATCCAGCGTTTCACCCTGTGAAAACGGCACCTGAAGATGAAACGCGCCCAGGTGCCCGGTGATAGTGAGCTGCGCCAGCTGCTCGGCACTCAAGGGCTGCTCGATGACGGGCTCACTGCCCATCGGCAGCTCGGCGGCGTCGTTCAGGGTCAGTAGCGTCAGCGATGCCAACCCCTGATGCTGCAGCGCACGCGCGGCGGCTATCACAGGTTGAACGGCACCGATCAGCACCACGTGTCCACGACTATGGTAGGTAACGTTGGCGGGGGTCAGATTGACTGGCCAGGAGATACGCCGACGCACCGCTTCACGAGCGGCCGCGTTGCGCTGGTCGTCAATCGACGCCAGTTGGATTCGTTGATTCATGCACGCTCACGGTCAATGGGTCGTTCTTATTATTTTATTTGAATGGTCGTTTTAATGGTCATTTTGACACAAGTGCGGTGTAACGCCACCTCCCTTATGCCTTCAGCGTATGGTGCTATGCCGCCTTTTGCCACTTTCATTGGTCTTATCACTGTCAACGGCGGCCCGCTAGGCCAGCGCTAACTCTATGATAAACAAGACAACTATCGCTCAGGACGCTCGCTGTGAGCGTGATGAGGCAAATCAGACTGGTCGTCCAGATCGGGGCTTTGTACAAAACTGTCATCCCTTGTGCAAGTCGCCTCCTCCTGGGCAACGGACGTCGCTTGCGTTTCTTGCGCTCCTGCTGCACGCGCCTCGTCTTCCCGGGGCGCCTCGATGGCCTCTTCCGCCTGGTGAGCCCACCGCCTGAGCTTGTCCGCCAGCTCGCTGGCCATGGGCTTCAACTGCTGCGTGTAGTCGGCATCGTAATCATCCAACCCGTCACGCACGTTGTAGTTGCCGGTGGCCCACAGTCGGCGCAGGGCACGGCGGCGCAGCGCCGAGCTGACCCCCGCCGCCATGAAGACACTGAAGTCGCTGCCAGCGGGCAGGGTATCAGGGTCGGGGAGCGTATCGTCCAGGCTGCCGGGCGCAGGTGCCGGGGGCTCAGCGGGGTCGGCCGGGGCTTCCTGCTGCTGGTGCGCTTCAGGCAGCACAGACGCATCCTCGCTTGCCTGGGCAGGCTCGGGTGCCATGACGGCATCGCTCTCGAGGCCACGCTTTTTGCGCGACCAACGCTCTAATCGGCTCATCGGATCACTCCTTGTCGGGCAGCGTCTGGGCGCGGCCTGCCCCTTTGCGTTTTTTCTTGCGCTGCTCCACGGGGGCTTCTCCATGACGGGCCAGATAGCGTTCGATCCATACCTGAATGGCCAGCGGCATGGGGGCCTCCAGCACCTGCTGTTCGCCATCCAGCCAGCCCGCCGCGACATCCTGGCTCGCGGTAATGGCATCCGGCCTGGCTGGCTGCCCGGTAAACCCGGCGCGCACGAAGAGCCGCGGCGTCGCGGAGGTCAGATTGAAGCGGTAAGCCGCGCGTTCGGTCATGGAGAGCTGCAGATGCAGCACGTGGTCGCCCTGATCACCGGGCACCAGCTCGGTGATACGCCACTGGGTGACGGTAAACGCCCCCATGGTCTTTCGTTCGGCCACCAGAGTGGCACTAATGGCACGCAAATTATCACTCATGAGTTGCCCCTTTAGACCTTGAACGGGTAGACAAGTAAGCCTTTTGAGCGCCATCATCGTCAACTCAGACTATTTTACTCAACTATTACGTTAAACGCCGCGCCCATCGGGCGAGGCAGTGACGCGGAGCAGTGAGGATTGCGCATGCCCGCCCTTCAGTTAAGCCGTGCCCGGCTGCCAGCCACCACCACCATCAGCGTGATGGATGCCTACGGGGCGACCTGCCAGCAGGCCATTGCCGCCGAACGCGCCCTGACGGTCTACCTCAACAAGCGTGAAATCGTGACGCTAATGACCCTGGGCGATGACCCCGAAGCGCTGGTGGTTGGCTACCTGCGTAACCAGGGGCTGCTGTACCGTTCAGAAGACCTTATGGCGGTACAGGTAGACTGGGAGGTAGAGGCCGCCGCCGTGGTCACGCGCCATTTGCCCGACGACCTGGAAGCACGCCTGGGGACCCGCACGGTGACCACGGGATGCGGACAGGGCACGGTATTCGGCAAGCTGCTGGAGCAGACATCGCTCACGGCGCTGCCCGCCACGCCGCTGGCCCAGTCGACCCTCTACCAGCTGCTGACCAACCTGAACCACTATAACGAAACATATCGTAGCGCAGGCGCCGTGCATGGCTGCGCGCTGTGCCAGCAGGCCCAGGTGCTCGATTTCGTCGAGGACGTAGGGCGGCACAACGCCGTGGATACTCTGGCAGGTCGCCAGTGGTTGAACCAGGCCAACAGCCAGCAGGCCGACATCTTCTACACCACCGGCAGGCTGACCTCCGAGATGGTGCTGAAAGTGGCACAAATGGGCATCAGCGTGCTGGTCTCACGCTCGGGGGTGACCCAGAAGGGTGTCGAGCTGGCCGAACGCTTCGGCGTGATGCTGATTGCCCGCGCCAAAGGCAAAAGCTTCCAGGCCATCAACGCCGAGGGGCGCTTGACGCTGGATGACATTCCCCCCAAACCGCCGAGCGCTCGCTCGTCCAAGGAGGCAGGCATATGATCGCGACACACGACCTTACCGGCATGATTCTCGCGGGGGGTGAGGGCCGCCGCATGGGCGGCCGTGACAAGGGCCTCGAGCCCTTCGCAGGCCTGCCGCTGGTGGCGCACACCGTCAAGCGCTTCGACGGCCACGTTCATGAGCTGATGATCAACGCCAACCGCAACGGCGATGCATACGCGCTGTTCGCCGATCGCGTTATTGCCGATGCCGAAGGCGGCTTCAAGGGCCCTTTGATGGGCATTTACAGCGGCCTGCGCGCCGCCCGCACGCCGTGGCTACTGGTTGCCCCCTGCGACTCCCCCGCGCTGCCCCATGACCTGGTGGCGCGCATGGTGGCAGGCATCGTCACGGAGGATGGCACGCACGATATCGCCGTGGCCTTCGACGGCGAGCGCCTGCACCCCGTGGTGGCGCTGCTGCGCACCTCGCTGGCCGACGACCTGGCCACCACCCTGGCCGAGGGCGAACGCAAGATCGACCGCTGGTACGCTCGCCACGCCTGGTGCCGCGTGGACATGTCCGACTGCCCTGAGGCGTTCGCCAACCTCAATACCGAAGAGGAAAAAGCCCGCCTGGAACAGGCGCTGGCAACGTCCTCACGGGAGACCCCATGAGCCTGTCGTGTTTCGAGCTGGGCGAGCAGATGCTCAGCGTCGATGCTGCCCGCGAGGCGCTGATGACGCTGGTGGCGTCGCCGGTGGCCACCGAGCAGGTCGCCTTGAGCAGCGCTCATGGCCGTCGGCTGGCAGAGGACATCATTGCGCCCATCGATGTACCGCAAAACACCAACGCCGCCATGGATGGCGTGGCCCTGGCATGGCCCAAAGCGCCTCCCTACGCCACCCATTTCCCTATCGTGGGAGACGCCTTCGCCGGGCAGGCGTTTGCCGGCGAGGTGCCTGCGGGCCAGTGCGTGCGCATCACCACCGGTGCGCCGATCCCCCGGGGTACCGATACGGTGATCATGCGTGAACAGCTGATCGACGATGGCGCAAGCGCCACCGTCGATGCGCCCGAACGGGTGACGGCCGGGCAGCACGTGCGCCAGGCCGGGGAAGACATTGCCCGGGGCAGCGTGGCCCTTGCCGCAGGCGCGCGCCTGGACGCCGCTAGCATGGGGCTGGTGGCCTCGCTGGGCCATGCAGTCGTCACGGTGTATCGGCGCCCCCGGGTGGCGATTTTTTCCACCGGTAACGAGGTGACGCCACCAGGCGACCCACTCCCCAGCGCAGGCGTCTACGACACCAACCGATTTACCCTGATGGGCCTGCTCGCCGAGCAGGGGGCCGAGGTGCTGGATCTGGGCATTCTCCCTGACGACCTCGACGCCATCGAAACCGCACTGGCCAGCGCCGCCACCCAGAGTGATCTGGTGATCACCAGCGGTGGGGTTTCCGTGGGCAACGCCGACTACACACGGACGGCGCTGGAAAAGCTTGGCCGCCTGGCCTTCTGGCGAGTAGCGCTACGCCCCGGACGGCCCATGGCCTGCGGACAGCTGGGCGCGACGCAAACGCCCCTGATCGGCCTGCCAGGCAACCCGGTAGCCGTCATGGTGACGTTCCTGCAATTCGTGGTACCGCTGCTGCGGCAGTTGCAGGGCCTGCCCCCGGCGCCGCCGCCCCGGCTCAAGGCAATTGCCCAAACCACGTTGAAGAGCCGCTTGCAGCGCACTGACTTCATCCGCGGTGTTTACCACTGCGATGCGCAGGGTACGCTGCATGTGCGCAGTACCGGAGCCCAGGGCTCGGGGATTCTGACCTCCATGGTGGCCGCCAACTGCCTGATCGAACTTGGCGATGACCAGGCAGGCGCCCAGCCAGGCGAGGTGGTCTGCATACAACCGATAACGAGCTGGCAATGACCGAACAACTGATCGACGATTTTGGCCGCCGAGTTCGCTATGTGCGGCTATCGGTGACCGACCGCTGCGATTTTCGCTGTGTCTACTGCATGAGCGAAGAGATGACCTTTCTGCCACGCGCCCAGGTGCTCACTCTGGAGGAGCTGGCCCTGGTGGCCCGTGCGTTTACCGAACTGGGCGTGGAGAAAATCCGCCTGACGGGCGGCGAGCCGCTGGTGCGCAAGGGCATCGAACAGCTGGTGGACGACATCGGCGCGCTGCCGGGGCTGGATGACTTCACCATGACCACCAACGGCGCGAGCCTGCGCAAGCATGCCAAGCGGCTTTACGCGGGCGGCTTGCGTCGGCTCAACATCAGCCTCGACTCACTGCACCCCGAACGCTTCAAGCAGCTGACCCGCACGGGCGAGCTGGCCCGCGTGCTGGACGGCATTCAGGCAGCCAAGGAGGCTGGTTTCACCCGTATCAAGCTCAACGCGGTGATTCTGAAAGGGCGCAACGAAGACGAGGTGCTCGACCTGGTGAGCTTTGCCCGCCGCGAGCAGCTGGACATCAGCTTCATCGAGGAGATGCCGCTGGGGGATGTCTCGGACCACTCTCGGGCAGAGACCTTCTACTCCAGCGATGACGTGCAGGCGCTGATCGAAACCCGCTACCCGCTGACCCCCACCACCGAAAGCACGCCGGGGCCCTCGCGCTACTTCAGGATGGCTGACAGCGACAGCCGCGTGGGCTTCATCTCCCCCCACAGCCATAACTTCTGCGACAGCTGCAACCGGGTACGGGTCACCGTGGAGGGCCGCCTGCTGCTGTGCCTGGGCAATGAACACTCGGTGGACCTGCGCGCGGTGCTGCGCCGTCATCCCGGCGAGATCGCGCCGCTCAAGCAGGCCATCATCGACGCCCTGCCATTGAAGCCCGAGCGCCACCACTTCACCACCGATGGCGATGTGCAGGTGGTGCGCTTCATGAACATGACCGGAGGGTGAGCCGTTGGCGCTTGAGGCACTCGTACCCGTGCATATCGTGACCGGCTTTTTGGGCAGCGGGAAAACCACGCTGATTCATCAGCTGATCGAGCAGAAACCCGCCCATGAAAAATGGGCCATTCTGGTCAACGAGTTCGGTCAGATCGGCATCGACCAGACCATGTTCACTGCCCGTGATGACGTGGTGGTCAAGGGCCTGCCTGGCGGCTGCCTGTGCTGCCAGCTGGCGTTCGTGCTGCAGGCGGCGCTGGTCAATCTGCTGGCACGCCAGAAACCCGACCGGGTGATCATCGAGCCCTCTGGGCTTGGGCACCCCGCCGGGCTGATGGATTTGCTGCAGGGTGAGGCTTTCCGGGACGTGGTGGCGGTGCAGGACATCATCGCCACCCTCGACCCGCGTCGGCTGGATGAAGCACGCGTGCGAGCGCATGAGACTTTTCAAGATCAGCTGACCATGGCCGATGCCGTGGTCATCACTCTGGCCGACATGGCCAGCGACGCACAACATGCACGGGCCGAGCAGTTCATCGACACGCTCTGGCCGCCGCGCAAATGGGTGCATAGCACCCAGCAAGGCCCCCTACCCATTGACCGCCTGCTGAGCCCTTCGCCCCCCCGCCCTGCGGCGCCAACCGCCATGCCCGCCGCGCACCGGGCTCTGGCCACCAGCGGCCCCAGCCTCGAAGGGGCATTCTTCGATCTCCCTCCGCCCCTCGGCAAGGCGCAGCAGCAGTCCGCCAGCGCTCTGGGCTACACCAGCACTGGGGTGCGCTGGCACCCCGCCGAACGTTTCGACCTGGACCGTTTGGCGCTATGGATGAGCGAACTACCCGCCACCGCCAGGGTGAAGGGCGTCTTTCATACGGACGATGGCTGGAAGCAGCTCAACCGCGCCGAAGGCACCCAGCGCGTGGCCGCCAGTGCCTGGCGACAAGACTCCCGGCTGGAGGTGATTACCCCTGACGGCACGCTGCCCCTGGCTGATGCTACGCTTCCTGATCAGCTACGCGCCCTGGGCGCCTGGCGGTGAGGGACGTTGCGCGCGCACGGCCTGCTCCATTTCCTCCACCGGCATGGGCCGCCCGAACAAGTACCCCTGAAACGCATGGCACCCGTGGGCCATGAGCCAGGCCTGATGCGCCGGGGTTTCGACCCCCTCGGCGATGACATCCAGATTCAGGCTCTTGGCCAGGGCAATGGTACTTTCGACGATGGCAGCATTGGCACTGCTCTCGAGCACCTGCTGCACGAAGGACTGGTCGATCTTCAACTGATCCAGCGGGAGCTGTGCCAGATACGCCAGCGACGAGTAGCCGGTGCCGAAGTCGTCCAGCGAGAAGCGAACACCGCGCGCCTTCAGGCTTAGCATCTTGTCACGGGCATCGTCTCGGGCGTCGACGAACAGCGTTTCGGTGACTTCCAGCTTCAACCGCTCGAGCGGGGCTCGGGTGCGCTGGAACACCTGCTCCACTCGATGTAGAAAATCGCTCTCGCGGAACTGCAGAGGGCTGATGTTGACTGAAATGGTCAGCTGCTCGAACCCCGGCTGGTGCTGCCACGCAGCCAACTGATGGCAGGCTGCCTCCAGCACCCACTCGCCTACGTCGTTGATCAAGCCGGTGCTTTCTAGTAGCGGAATGAACTCACCGGGCGACACCAGCCCGCGTTCAGGATGGTGCCAGCGTAACAGCGCTTCGACGCCCTCGATGCGCCCCTGTTCATCCACCTGGGGCTGATAGTGCAGCAGCCACTGCTGGTGATCCAGCGCCAGACGCAGGTCAGACTCCAGCTTGACCCGTGCCAGCAGCGCGGCCTGCATGGAGGGGTCGAAAAAACGTAGGCCGCGCCGGCCACTGGCCTTGGCCTGGGAAAGCGCCATGTCCGCCTGCTGCAGATAATCATCGGCACTGCGTTGGCTGTCGGCCATGACGGTGATGCCCACGCTGGCCGTGACCGACGCCTGCTCATCCCCCACCTGGATCGGGGTATCCAGCGCTGCCATCAGCTTGCTGGCGATATGCTCGGCCAGCGCCTGCGTTTTACGCGAGCTGCCATCCACTCCCTCGACCAACACGGCAAATTCGTCGCCGCCCAGTCGCGCCAGAGTATCCGTATCGCGCAGCATCTGGCCAAAACGGCGTGCCACGTTCTGCAACAGCCGGTCACCGATATGATGCCCCAGGGTATCGTTGACATGATTGAAGCTATCCAGGTCCAGCAGAATCAGCGCTCCGCAGCGCTGGTGGCGGTTCAGCTCCTTGAGGGCCACGCCGATTCGGTCGATGAACAGGCGACGGTTGGCAAAGCCGGTCAGCGGATCGTAGAACGCCAGCTGATGAATTTCCTGCTCGGCCGCCTTGCGCTCGCTGATGTCACTCATGGTAGCCACATAGTGGGTCAAGCTGCCGTTGCGGTCGTGCACGGCACTGATGGTCAGCCACTCGGGAAACAGCTCGCCGTTCTTGCGCTGGTTCCAGATTTCTCCCTCCCAGCTTCCCGTGGAGAGTACGCTGCGCCACAAACACCGGTAGAAGGCGGCATTGTGGTGCCCAGAGCTGAACATGCGTGGGTTCCTGCCCACGACCTCTGCATCACTGTAGCCGGTGATGCGCTTGAAAGTGTCGTTCACTTTCAGGATCGTGCCCCGTGCATCGGTCACCATGATGCCCAAATGTGCCTGAAATGCAGCGGCAGCAATTTGCAGCTCCACTTCGGCGCGTTTTGCGTCTGTTACCTCACGGGTCACGGAAAGCGCTCCTTCTAATTCGTCCGGTTGTTGGGTGCTGCTCACCAAAGGGCTCAAGGTGGCATGAAAATCGTGCGACTGCTGGCCCAATGGCAGCGAATACTCGAACGTGGCCACCTGACCAGTGCGCTGCACCTGCTGGAACACGTCAGGCATCCCGTGGGCGCACCTGATAGAGTGAAAAAAAGACAGAGGAAGATACACCAGCCCGGAACACGGGTGGGATTGTTAAAGTGTGACGCGATGTTTTTTTGATGTATATCAATTTTTGGCAAAAACCGTCATCAAAATCCTCATATCGGTATGACCGGCAGGGCAACGAGGCAGCCATGGCATCTCTGGGACAAATGAGCGATTACGAAATACGCCTGGTGCGTATCTTCAAGACCGTGGTGGAGTGCGGTGGCTTCACCGCAGCAGAAACGACGCTGGGCATCAGCCGCTCGGCCATCAGCCAACACATGAGCGACCTGGAGAGCCGCCTGGGGTTTTCGCTTTGCCAGCGAGGTCGCGGTGGGTTCAGTCTGACCGAAGAGGGCAAGGAGATTTACCAGGCCGGCCTGACCCTGCTGACTGCCCTCGAAACCTTCAAAAGCGATGTCAATGCACTGCATCACACCATCAAGGGCGAGCTGAATATCGGCATCACCGATAACCTGGTGACGCTACCCGCCATGAACGTTACCCACGCCCTGGCGGCGCTGACGGCGCCCAACCATGCGGTCACCGTCAATATTCATATGGAACCCTCGGACGCGGTGATCCGGGGCGTCATGGATGGGCACCTGCACGTCGGGGTGGTGCCTGCCGTGAACCTGCCCACCAGCCTGGAAACGCGCTGGCTTTACGACGAGCCGTCATACCTATACTGCTCGGCAGAGCACCCCTTGTTTCCACAGGCCGATGAGAGGCTCGAAGCAGGCGACATTGCCCAGCACCCCGCCATACAGCCCCGCTACCCGCTACCGGAAAAGGCCCGCCAGGCCCACGAAGCACTCAACCGTCGAGCCTCTGCGTCAGACCGGGAAGGCGCTGCCTTCCTGATCCTGACCGGGCGCTTCATTGGCTTTCTACCCGAACACGTGGCCGCCCAGTGGGTCAGCGCAGGCAAGATGCGCGCCCTGCTGCCCCAGCACTACGCCTATCGCATCCCGTTCGTGCTAATTACCCGCCACGACCGCCGCCCCAACCGCGTGGTGGATGCCTTCCTGGGGCTGGTGAAGGAAGCCAACTAGGCTTTGTACGAAAAGTCGGCGAGCGATGGCCAGACAAGGCAAAAATCGGCGAAAAGACGGAGTTTACAAGGTGTAAATGAGTACTTTGATCGGACTCGCGCACGAGCCGATTTTTAACGCCGTATGGGCGAGCATAGGCAATTTTCGTACAAAGCCCAGCGGCGCAGCCCGCCAGGCTCTGCCCGACAGCTAGCTGCGCCATGCGCTACCGCATCAAGGCTGGCGAGCCGCCTCGCTGGCCATCAGCGGCACAGGGCCTGCCTGGGGAGACGACGCCAGCGTACGGCTGGCGACGTAATACACCAGCGCCCCCAACGCCGAGCCCGTGAACCAGCCGTAGTCATAGAACCAGTTCATGGTACCGGTCAGCAGCGACAGCAGGGTCAGGCTCACCGGAATGCCGAAGGCAATGAATCCGGCGATATTGACCGCGGGGTAAGCCTGGTGGTCCATGTACAGGCTAGGCACATCCAGGCGCTGGCGTTTGATCAGGAAATAATCCACCGCCATGATGCCTGCAATCGGGCCCAGCAGGCTGGAGTAGCCCAGCAGCCAGTTGGAGTACATCTGCTCCAGTGAAACGCCCTGGCTCACCACTCCCGCCTTTTGCAGCAGGTCGTAGCCCATCAGCAGCACCCCCACGGCGCCGGTCATCAGCACGCCACGGGTTTGGTTGATCAGCTTGGGGGCAATGTTCTGAAAGTCATTGGTGGGTGAGACGATATTGGAAGCGGTGTTGGTCGAGATGGTCGCCACGATGATCAGCAGCATGGCCATGATGACCCAGAAAGGGCTGTCGATATAGCCGATCAGGCGCACCGGGTCGGCCACGGTTTGGCCTACCAGCGTTTCCGAGGCGGCGGTCAATACCACGCCCAGGGCAGCAAAGAAGAACATGGTCAACGGCAAGCCCAGGATCTGCCCGACGATCTGGTCCTTCTGGCTCTTGGCGAAGCGGCTGAAATCAGGAATGTTCAGTGACAGCGTCGCCCAGAAGCCCACCATGGCCGTCAGGCCAGCAAAGAAATAGCCATAAACCGAAGCCCCTTCCGGGCGCGACGGCGGCTGGGCCAGCAGTTCGGTCATCGACATGTGCGGCCACGCCCACATCATCAGTCCGATCCCCACGGCTAACAGCAGCGGTGCCGCCAGGGTTTCCAGCCACTTGATCGACTCGGCCCCGCGAATTACCACGTACAGGTTCATGGCGCCAAACACGAAGAAGCCAATTACTTCGCCGACGCCACCCAGCGCCGCCCAGGCGGGAAACAGCGCCGACAGCAGCAGGTGAATGGCCAGCCCGCCAAACATGGTTTGAATGCCAAACCAGCCGCAGCCTACCAGCGCCCTGACCAGGCAGGGCACGTTGGAACCCAAGATGCCAAACGAAGAGCGCAGCACCACCGGAAAGGGAATGCCGAATTTAGTGCCGGGAAAAGCGTTCAGCGTTAGCGGAATCAGCACGATCACATTGGCCAGCAGAATGGCCAGTAGCGCCTCGCCAACGCTCAGCCCAAAGTAGGCCGTGAGCACGCCGCCCAGGGTGTAGGTAGGCACGCAGATCGACATACCGACCCACAGCGCCGCAATGTTCCATTTACTCCAGGTACGCTCTTTTGCTTCGGTAGGCGCAATATCTTCATTGAAGCGAGCGCTTTCACGCACATCATCTTCCACTGCCAGTTCGACCAACCCCTGCTGATCGATCATTCGAGATTTAGCTGCCGTCATTGTTGTCTCCTCAGCCTCGCCATTGCCTTTTTATCTTCAAAGGTTCAGCAAGTTGTGCAGCAATAAACGTGCCTAAACGCACGCCCACGGCACTAACCCATTGAACACAAAGCTGACTTGATAGACATATATAATAGCGACGCCTTTCGTATCGTTGTTGTTATACGCGCGGGGATTAAAACCTCATAAAAAGGGTAGCGGCATCCCTATAAAACGCACCATCAAGATGCAAAAGAAATCAAAATCAACCAATAAAAAAACAACAAGATACTGATAAATATGAATAAAATATAAAAACCATAATAGTGCAACGCTTCACCATATTGACAAAAAAGCCAGGTTAAAAAATTAAAAAACTGCAAAAACAAACACTTAAAACCTCACGTGCTTTTCTATAAAAACTGCTTGCAAACAGCCTTCATCCAGCGCTATGTTCAAAAAGCTGTCCAATATGACAACTTTTTGAACAATAATAATTCCCGACCGTGAGTCGCGTTCATGACACGCCCAGCACCGAGCGATACACGACTGACTTCCCATCCATTCGGAGGTCGTCGCGTTATGACAAAAGAGGGGTAGTCCATGCAGAAAATGAAGATTGGCCTGATCCAGATGGCCCTGAATACCAGCACCGATCAGGAACCCGGCGTCATTCGTGACGCGATGAACGAAGCGCACCTGCCCATGATTCAGCAAGCCGCCGAGCAAGGCGTGCAGGTGCTGTGCTTTCAGGAAGTGTTCAATCAGCCCTATTTTTGCCCCAGCCAGGACAGCAAGTGGTACGCCGCCGCCGAGCGAGTGCCGGAAGGTCCCACCTGCCAGATGATGCAAAAGCTCGCGGCCGAGCACCGCATGGTGATCATCGTCCCTATCTATGAAGAGACCGAGACCGGCGTTTACTACAACACCGCCGCCGTGTTCGATGCCGACGGCAGCTACCTGGGCAAATACCACAAGACACACATTCCCCAGGTGGCTGGCTTTTGGGAGAAATTCTTCTTCAAACCAGGCAAATCCAACTGGCCGGTTTTCGATACCGCCTACGGCAAGATCGGCGTGTATATCTGCTACGACCGCCACTTCCCGGAAGGCTGGCGGGCACTGGCGCTCAACGGCGCAGAGGTAATTTTCAACCCTTCTGCCACGGTGGCCGGTCTTTCCCAATACCTCTGGGAGCTGGAGCAACCCGCCTCCGCCGCCGCCAACGGCTGCTTCATCGCCGCTATCAACCGGGTTGGCACCGAGGCGCCCTGGAATATCGGCGACTTCTACGGCTCCAGCTACATCGTCAACCCACGCGGCAAGATCGAAGCCCAGGCCAGCGCCACGGAAGACGAGCTGCTGGTGCATGAGATCGATTTAGACATGGTGCGCGAAGTGCGCAACAACTGGCAGTTCTTCCGCGACCGCCGCCCCGAAACCTACACCCGCCTCACCGACGGTGAATGATTCTGCTGGCTAAACACAACGACAGGAGCGAACCATGAGCTTATTGATCAAGGGCGGCACGGTGGTCACCCACGCCGACACTTACCGCGCCGATGTGCTGTGTGTCGATGGCAAAATCCACGCCATTGGCACCGACCTGGACGTGCCGGAAGGCTGCGAGATCGTCGATGCCAGCAACCAATTGGTGATGCCTGGCGGCATCGACCCCCATACCCACATGCAGATGCCCTTCATGGGCGCGGTGGCCAGCGAAGACTTCTACACCGGCACCGCCGCCGCCATGGCGGGCGGCACCACCACGATCATCGACTTCGTGATCCCCAGCCCCGGCCAGTCGCTGCTGGAAGCCTTCGAGACTTGGCAGGGCTGGGCGGAAAAAGCCGCCACCGACTTCGCCTTCCACGTGGCGATCACCTGGTGGGATGAGAGCGTTAAAGAGGAAATGGGCACCCTGGTACGCGACCACGGGGTCAACAGCTTCAAGCACTTCATGGCCTACAAGGGCGCCATCATGGCCACCGATGACATTCTGGTGGAGAGCTTTTCCCGCTGCCTGGAGCTGGGAGCGGTGCCCACCGTGCATGCCGAAAACGGCGAACTGGTTTACCACATGCAGCAGAAGCTGCTGGCCCAGGGCATCACCGGGCCGGAAGCCCACCCGCTTTCCCGCCCACCGCAGGTAGAAGGCGAAGCCGCCAGCCGCGCCATTCGCATTGCCTCCACCCTCGGCGCGCCGGTCTACCTGGTACACGTCTCCACCAAAGACGCGGTGGATGAAATCGCCTACGCCCGCCAGCAGGGCCACCCGGTGTTTGGCGAGTGCCTGGCGGGGCACCTGGTGATCGATGACAGTGTTTACCAGCACCCGGACTGGGCCACCGCCGCCGCCCATGTAATGAGCCCGCCTTTCCGGCCCAAAGGCCACCAGGAAGCGCTCTGGCATGGCCTGCAATCTGGCAATCTGCAAACCACCGCTACCGACCACTGCTGTTTCTGCGAAGAGCAGAAGGCCGCCGGGAAAGATGACTTCACCAAGATCCCCAACGGCACTGCGGGTGTGGAAGACCGCCTGGCCGTGCTGTGGGACGAAGGGGTGAATACCGGCAAGCTCTCGCCCCAGGAGTTCGTGGCGGTCACCTCCACCAACACCGCCAAAATCTTCAACCTCTACCCGCGCAAAGGGGCGATTCAGGTGGGTGCCGATGCCGACCTCGTGGTCTGGGACCCCAACGGCACCCGCACGATTTCCGCCAGGACCCACCATCAGAACGTCGATTTCAATATTTTCGAGGGCAAGACGGTGCGCGGCATTGCCCGCCATACCATCAGCCAGGGCAAATGGACCTGGCGGGATGGCGAGCTGCACGCCGAGCGCGGCGCAGGGCGCTACTTGGAACGCCCCGCCTACCCCGGCGTGTTCGAGCTGCTCGCAAAACGTGCCGAGCTGAATGCCCCCGTGGCGGTCACTCGCTGAGCCTAGCCCCACAAAGAACAGACGCCCCACGAAGAACAGAACGATCCAGAAGGACCAGGGAGAAACGACCGTGACCCATTCACTTGATCATCTGCCCAGCGCAAAAGAGGTCGGCACCTACGACCCAGCGACGCTGGCAAGCAACTTCAGCGACCTGCATCCGCCGCTGACGCCGCGCCAGGCCATCATCGAAAGCCAGCGCTGCCTGTACTGCTATGACGCGCCCTGCGTCGAGGCCTGCCCGTCGGACATCGACATTCCCAGCTTCATCCGCCAGATCAGTGACAACAACATTAATGGCGCAGCAGCAACTATTCTGGAAGCCAATATCCTCGGCGGCAGCTGCGCCCGAGTGTGCCCCACGGAAATCCTTTGCGAACGCAGCTGCGTGCGTAACCACGACGCCGAGTGCCAGCCGGTACTGATTGGATTGCTCCAGCGTCACGCTACCGATCACATGCAGTTCGATAGCCACCCCTTCAAGCGGGCCGCCAGCACTGGCCGCCATGTTGCCGTGGTGGGCGCGGGGCCTGCGGGCCTCTCCTGCGCTCATCGCTTGGCCATGCTGGGCCACCAGGTCACCATCTTCGAGGCCGAGCAAAAGCCTGGCGGGCTCAACGAGTACGGCATTGCCCGCTACAAGATGACCGACGATTTTGCCCGCAAGGAAGTCGAATTCCTGCTGGACATTGGCGGCATCGACCTCCAGTACGGCCAACGTCTGGGCGACAACCTCACTCTCGATACCCTGCGCCAGCAGTACGACAGCGTGTTTCTGGGTTTAGGGCTGGGGGCCAGCCGCACGCTAGGGCTGACCGGCGAAGATGCACCGGGCCTGATGCCCGCCGTGGACTACATCAAGACCCTGCGCCAAACCGATGACCTGGGCACCCTGGCCGTGGCCAAGCGCTGCATCGTGATTGGCGCTGGCAATACCGCCATCGACATGGCCACGCAAATGGCGCGTTTGGGGGCCAAGGAGGTCACTCTGGTGTATCGCCGTGGCACTGAGGCGATGTCCGCCACCGACCACGAACAGGAGATTGCCAAGGCCAACGGCGTGCGTATGGTGACCTGGGCCCAGCCGGACGAAATTCTGCTGGACGCCCAAGGGCGAGTGGCAGGCATGCGTTTTGCCCACACCGCAGAGCAGCAAGGCAGCCTCTCCACCACGGGTGAGACCTTCGAGATCGCGGCGGATGCCATTTTCACCGCCATCGGCCAGGGCTTCGAGGGCGACAGCCTACGCGATGCCACCGCCTCCGAACTGGCCCGAGATGGCGAGCGCATCCACGTCAATGAGCTGTTCCAGACCTCATTGCCCAACGTTTATGCCGGCGGCGACTGCGTCAAACCCGGCCAGGACCTCACCGTGCAGGCCGTGCAGCACGGCAAGCTGGCCGCCCACGCCATCCATCAAGCGCTCGCCGCCCAGCAGGAGGCCGCATGAACACCACACCTTTCAACACCCTCTCTTTTCCAGGCAAGAAACATAGCGGCGACAGCGTGGTGAACGGCGTCGATCTGTCGGTGAACTTTGCCGGTATCAAAGCCCCCAACCCCTTCTGGCTGGCCTCGGCCCCGCCTACCGACAAAGCCTACAACGTGGTGCGCGCCTATGAAGCGGGCTGGGGCGGCGTGGTATGGAAAACCCTTGGCGAAGAGCCCGCGGCGGTGAACGTCTCCTCCCGCTACTCGGCCCACTACGGCAAAAACCGCGAGGTGATCGGTTTCAACAATATCGAGCTGATTACCGACCGTTCGCTGGAGATCAACCTTCAAGAGATCACCCAGGTGAAGAAGGATTGGCCGGACCGGGCGCTGATCGTCTCCATCATGGTGCCCTGCAACGAGGAGGCCTGGGCGTATATCCTGCCGCGGGTGGAAGCCACCGGCGCAGACGGCATCGAGCTCAATCTGGGCTGCCCCCACGGCATGCCGGAACGCGGCATGGGCGCAGCGGTGGGCCAAAACCCGGATTTGATCGAAAAAGTCACCTACTGGTGTAAAAAGCACTACTCCAAACCGGTCATCGTCAAGCTCACCCCTAACATCACCGATATACGCGTGGGTGCCCAGGCGGCATTGCGGGGCGGCGCCGATGCAGTCTCGTTGATCAACACCATCAACTCCATTACCAGCATCGATCTGGACAACATGGTCGCCAAACCCACCGTAGGCCATCAGAGCACCCACGGCGGCTACTGCGGCAGTGCGGTGAAACCCATCGCCCTGAACATGGTGGCAGAAATTGCCCGAGACCCAGCCACGCCCACGCTGCCCATTTCCGGTATTGGCGGGATCTCCACTTGGCGGGATGCTGCGGAATTCATCGCCCTGGGCGCGGGCAGCGTGCAGGTGTGCACCGCGGCCATGCTCAATGGCTTCCGAATCGTGGAGGAAATGAAAGACGGCCTCTCCCGCTGGATGGCAGAGAAGGGCTACGACTCCATCGAAGCGTTTTCCCGCAAGGCGGTACCGCAAACCACCGACTGGAAGCACCTGGACATCAACTTCAAGACCATCGCCCATATCGACCAGGATCTGTGCATCGAGTGTGGCCGCTGCTATATCGCCTGCGAGGACACCTCTCACCAGTCGATTGCCAAGCTCACCGAGCAGGACGGCGCGCGCCGCTACGAGGTCATCGAAGACGAGTGCGTGGGCTGCAACCTGTGCCAGATCACCTGCCCGGTGGAAAACTGCATCACCATGGTGCCTCAGGAAACCGGCAAGCCCTTCCTCGCCTGGGACGACGACCCACGCAACCCCTTCCGCGTCGCCTCTTAGTCGCCTGGTTGCTTGATCACCATGCGCCACCACGACCGCCTCTACGGAGGCGGTCACATTTTCTGCAACGTGCCGTTCCCCTTTCAACACGCGACAACGCCGCTGCTTGCTGAGATGATGAGAAATTATTTCATATAACTATATTTCTCAAAGAGCAGCTGTGTTTCTCAAAGCTGTGTTCCTCAAAAAAGGGCTTCTCATGAAAGTAACCGCCATCGCCACTGCACTACTGCTGACCAGCGCCGCCGCGAGCGCCGACCAGCGCATTGCCACGTTTGATCTAGGCAGCCTGGATACGCTGGGCGCCCTGGGGGTGAGTGAACAGGTGGTGGGCGTGCCCAAAGCCAGCTTGCCGAGCTACCTCGAACAGTATGCCGCCGACCGCTACACCGACATTGGCGGCCTGCGCTCCCCCGACATGGAGGCACTGGCAGAGGCCAACCCGACGCTGATCGTACACACCGGCCGCCAGGCAGAGTGGGCCGACGCGCTGGGCGAGATCGCCCCGCTGTTCGATGCCAGCGTGACCGGTGAGGCGTATCTTGACTCCGTCGAGCGCAACGTGCGTGAACTGGCTAGCCAGCTGGCGGTGGAAAACGCGGCCGAAGAGGCCCTGCAGACGCTGAATAGTGAAATCGAGCGTCAGCGGGAAGCCCTGCAGGACGCCCCGACGACGCTGGTGGTCACCCATAATGGCGGCAACCTGATGCTCAATCAGCATCCGGTGGTTCATGAAGTATTGGGCATTGCTGCCCTGGAGATGCCCGAGAGCGTGTCCCCCGAAGTACGCGGCGAACGCACCTTTACGCCGCTTTCCGCTGACGCCATTGCCGAGATCGACCCTGAGATCGTGCTGGTGATCGACCGCAGTGCGGCCATTGGCAACGAGCCAGCAGACGCCGAGCAGCTTCGCCAGCAGTGGGCGGAAGCGGGCACGGACGCCCAACTGGTGATGCTCACCCCTGCGCTTTGGTACCTCTCTGGCGGCGGCCTGCAGAGCCTGGCCCTGCAAATCGAGGAAGCGGCCAGCGCGCTCAACTAGGCGCTGTCTGAATAGTCGGCTTGCTGCTTAATCATACAGATGCAAAACACAGAGCCCCGCCACCGGTTTACGGTGGCGGGGCTCTGTGGCTTATAGAGATAACGTCAGCTTATCAAAACGCTTCCCACTCCTGCTCGGCACTGGCGGCCGCGTTGGGCTTCGGCTTACCCGTAAGCTGGGGGCGCAGCAGCTCGCCGCGGGGCGGCGGGGTAGCCAGCGCGGGCTGACGGCGCTCGCTCCCCTGCTCCAGGCGGAATGCCGCCACCACGCCCTCCAGCCGTTCGGCCTGCTCCTCCAGCGAACTGGCCGCCGCAGACGCTTCTTGCACCAGCGCCGCGTTCTGCTGGGTGACCTCATCCATCTGAGCGATGGCCTGATTGACCTGCTCGATGCCCGCGCTCTGCTCCTGGGAGGCTGCCGATATTTCATCCATGATGTCGGTGACTCGGCGTACCGACCCGACGACTTCCCGCATGGTGGCACCGGCTTTTTCTACCAGTTGAGAGCCTTCATTGACCTGCGACGTGGAAGCATCGATCAATCGCTTGATCTCCTTGGCCGCCTCGGCACTGCGGCTGGCCAGGTTGCGTACTTCGCTGGCGACGACCGCGAAACCGCGCCCCTGCTCGCCTGCTCGCCTGCCCGGGCAGCCTCGACCGAGGCATTGAGCGCCAGAATATTGGTCTGGAAGGCAATCGAGTCGATCACGTTGATGATATCGGCCACCTGCTGGGAGCTCGAAGAAATCCCGTGCATGGTCGAGATGACCCGATCGACCACGTCGCCGCCTTCTACCGCCTTACCCGAAGCATCGTTGGCCAGGGTGCTGGCCTGACGTGCGTTATCGGCGTTCTGCTTCACGGTTTGGGTCAACTGCTCCATGCTGGCAGCGGTTTCCTGCAAGGAAGCCGCCTGCTGCTCGGTACGCGACGATAAATCCGCGTTGCCCCCGGCAATTTCTCGTGCGCCGATGTAGATCGAGCCGCTGCTGTCACGCACGGTCGCTACCGTGGCCGCCAGGCCACTCTGCATGCGCTGCATGGCGCTGAACAGCTTGCCGATTTCATTGCTTCCACGCAGATCCACGCGGGATGACAGATCGTTTTCGGCAATGCGCTCGAAATGCACCACGGCTTCATCCAGGGGCTTGACGATGGACCCCACCATGGCCATACGCACCAGCACGATGGTCAAAAGCGCAACGATGATCACGGCGATATCGATGTAACCGAACATTTGCATGTCGCGTTCATAGTTGGCCACCAATTGATCACCGTAATCCTCGAGGAAGTCGTTGAATGCCGTGCTCGATGAGATAAATTCCTGGTTAAGAGGGCTGATAGCTTGCCGTGCCCCCGCCAGTTGAACATCATTACCGGAGGTGACCGCCGCAGCGAGCGGCACAAGCCCTTGCTGCATGACCGCATGAAAGTCGGTAATGACGGCATCGGCCAATTCGCCATTGATGTCACGTGGGGACGAAGCCTCGAACTCGGCAAAGTAGCGCTGGGCTGATTGCAAGAAGCCGTCGGCCTCCGCCAGATAGGACTGAGCTTGCTGACGCTGCCCATCCTCAGCCGCTACGACAGCGTTCATGTAAGCCAACTGAGAAAACCCCACCGAACGTTGAACACGTGCAAGCGGCAACATCTGATCCATCGAAATGGTATCCAGTACTACCAGCGAGCGCGCCCCCCTTTCGCCTGATAAATGACCAATAAAAGCAACTACCATGATCAATACACCAAAGATGGCCAGTACAACGGTCAGGCCTGTTTTTACCGAGATGTTTGCCAATAGCTTGTTCATGTTACCCCCTCGCTGACCAACCAACGTTTGCCAGCCCAGTCGAGAAATCTCTTTTCTTGAATGTGATGCCCGTTACCGAGCCTCAATGTGTTAACCACATTCTGTTGGGCGGTCACTATTCCGACAATAGGGTTTACATTGTTTGACGTTATAGATAACTTGCTAACAATCATGCTTCTTTTTCGTGCAGCTTCACCAAAACTGCACCATTCCCACGCTGCACCGCACCATCACTTTCCCCTTTAAGCACAAGATGCTCCTTTCATACTTCTGACTAACCTTTTGAAAAGCTGATGTTTCGCAAAAACGACTAAGCCATTTGGCATGTTAGCTGCACAAGACAAGGGGATAGCAAACTGGGCCAACGTGGGCCTGGCGATAAAAAAGACGATCAACAGACAACGGCGTCTGCAACAGCTCCTCAACGGGGGCTGATTGCAGGCGCCGTTTTTGTCTCCAAAAGGCAGGAACCGTGTCATGCGCAAAAAAATCTCTTCGTCCCACTCACCGGAACGTCGCCACTTTCTCAAAAGCTCCGCCGCCGTAGTGGGAGGCTCTGCCGTGCTCAGCAGCCTGCCCATGAGTTGGGCTTTTGCCAACGGCGCTTTGGAAACCACGTCGGCCAAGCTCGGTTTCATTGCGCTGACGGATGCAGCGCCGCTGTTCGTGGCCGATGAAAAAGGATTTTTTGCCAAGCACGGCATGACCGATGTGGAGGTCCTCAAGCAGTCTTCCTGGGGTACCACCCGAGACAACCTGGTACTGGGTTCCCAGCGTAACGGGATCGATGGCGCGCACATCCTGACGCCCATGCCTTACCTGATCGCCAGCGGAGCCATGACCCCCAACAACATTCCCGTGCCGATGAGCATTCTGGCGCGCCTCAATCTCAACGGGCAATGCATCTCGGTGGGCGATGAGTACGCCGACCTCAAGGTCGCGCTGGATACCCGTGAGTTTGCCCAGGCTCTGGCGGAAAAGCGCAGCGGAGGCAGCGAAGTCAGCGCTGCCATGACCTTCCCCGGCGGCACCCACGACATGTGGATTCGCTACTGGATGGCCGCCGGGGGCATCGACCCCAACCGCGACATCTCCACCATTACCATCCCGCCGGCCCAGATGGTGGCCAACATGCGGGTGGGCAGTATGGACACCTTCTGTGTGTGCGAGCCCTGGAACCAGCAGTTGATCAACCAGGGCATCGGCTACACCGCCAACACCACCGGCGAGCTGTGGAACGACCACCCGGAAAAAGCCTTCGCCATGCGCAGCGACTACGTCGAAGCCCACCCCAACGCCACCAAAGCGCTGCTGATGGCCATCATGGAAGCGCAAATGTGGTGCGAAGACCCGGCAAACCACGAGGAGATGGCCCAGATCTGCTCACGCCGCCGCTGGATTCATGCGCCTTATGCCGACCTCATCGACCGTATTCAGGGCAACTTCGATTACGGCACCGGGCGCGTCGTGGAAAACCATCCGCACATGATGCGCTACTGGGACAAGCACGCCTCCTACCCCTTCAAGAGCCACGACCTGTGGTTCCTGACCGAGAACAAGCGCTGGGGCTACTTGCCGCAGGACTTCGACAGCGCGGCCCTGATCGAGCAGGTCAACCGCGAAGACCTGTGGCGAGAAGCCGCTCACGCCCTTGGCGTGGCCTCGGCAGACATTCCGGACTCCACCTCTCGCGGCGTCGAAACGCTGTTCGACGGCAAGGTCTTCGACCCGGAAAACCCGCAAGCCTACCTCGATAGCCTGGAGATCAAGGCGCTGGCCTGAGCCAGGCAGCCTGGGAGAACCTCATGACGACTTCATCAAGAGCCAATACGCTGTCTACCTCCATGCCAGGCGTGCACCCTGTGCTGCTACGCCTGCGCGACACCCTGGTCAAGAACGTGCTGCCGCCGGTGGTCGTGATGGCCATTCTGATCGGCCTGTGGGAAGCGCTGTGCTCCCATCCTGGCGCGGCGCTGCCGCCGCCCTCGCAGGTGCTCAACGATACCTGGGAGCTGATCATTCATCCCTTCTACGACTACGGCGGCAACGACAAGGGCATGGGCTGGCAGATTCTGGCCAGCCTGGAACGCGTGGCCTATGGCTACCTGCTGGCGGTGGTGGTAGGCATCAGCCTGGGCGTGCTGGTGGGCCAATCGACCTGGGCCCTGCGTGGCCTCGACCCCGTGTTTCAGGTGCTGCGCACCGTGCCTCCGCTGGCCTGGCTGCCGATTTCACTGGCCGGGTTTCAGGACAGCACCCCTTCGGCCATTTTCGTGATCTTCATCACCGCCATCTGGCCCATCATCATCAACACCTCAGTGGGGGTGCGTAATATCCCCGAGGATTACCGCAACGTGGCCCGCGTGATTCGCCTCAACGGCATGGAGTATTTCACCCGCATCATGCTGCCCGCCGCCGCACCCTATATCTTTTCGGGCCTGCGCATTGGGGTAGGGCTTTCCTGGCTGGCCATCGTGGCCGCCGAGATGCTGATTGGCGGCGTGGGCATCGGCTTTTTCATCTGGGACGCCTGGAATGCCTCCATGCTCAGTGACATCGTGCTGGCACTCATCTATGTGGGCATCGTGGGCTTCATTCTTGACCGCATCGTGGCCTTCATCGGCCAGTGCGTGACCCGTGGCACCACCCAAAGCTAACCCAGGAGATTGGATCATGGCTTCACACTATTTAAGCGTCGAGCAGGTGGACATGACCTTTGCCACCAAAGGTGCCACTACCAACGTGCTCAAGGAGATCGACCTGGGCGTCGCCAAGGGTGAGTACATCTCGATCATTGGCCATTCGGGCTGCGGCAAGTCGACCCTGCTCAACATCATCGCCGGGCTCACCTCCTCGACCTCTGGCGCGGTCATTCTGGATGGCAAGGAGGTCAATGCGCCAGGCCCCGACCGCAGCGTGGTCTTCCAAAACCACTCGTTACTGCCTTGGCTCACGGTGTACGAAAACGTGGCGCTGGCGGTGAACAAGACCTTTGCCCGCCGCAAGACCAAGGCCGAACGCCACGCCTGGATTCTCAAGAACCTGGACATGGTCGGTATGTCCCATGCCCTCAACAAACGCCCTTCAGAGATTTCCGGCGGCATGAAGCAGCGGGTAGGGATCGCCCGCGCTCTGGCCATGGAGCCCAAGGTACTGCTGCTGGATGAGCCGTTTGGCGCCCTGGATGCGCTGACACGCGCCCACCTGCAAGAAGAGGTGATGCGCATTCAGGACGAGCTGGGGAACACCGTCATCATGATCACCCACGATGTGGATGAGGCCGTGCTGCTGTCTGATCGTATCGTCATGCTGACCAACGGCCCCTCGGCGCGCATCGGTGAAATTCTCGATATCGACCTGCCGCGCCCCCGCAACCGTATCACGCTGGCCGACGACCCCCGCTACAACCGCTACCGCCAGGAAGTGCTGCGCTTCCTGTACGAAAAGCAGCGCAAGGTAGAGCACCTGGCCGAACGGCGTGAGAAAGCCCCCAGTACTGCCACGGCTAAAAAAGCCCGCGCCTAGTTTCTTAAAATAGCCTGAGGGGTGGCCTGGGGATTGGAAAAGTGGTTTTTCAGCGTTTCGCTCAGCGGCACGTTCAGGGTAATCCCCTTGCCGGGCAACGGCTGCAGGAACCACCGCTCGTAAAGCGCCAGTATCTCATCACTTTGATAGATCTGGCGCAGCGCCTGGTTGACCTGCTCGACAAAGGCGTCATCGCCTCGGCGCATCAGTAGCCCCAACGGCTCCTCCGCCGTCACCGCCTCTTCCGACAGGCGATAGGCGTCGGGGTTGCCGGTTTCTGCCATCATCGTGCTCAGCAGAATGTCATCCATGGCAAACGCCGCCACCCGCTCATGGGTGACCAGGTCAAAAGCCTCCTGAAGCGTTTCCACCGGCACTACCGACAGGTTCAAACGCTGCTCGCGGTTGGCCAGATTGATCTGCCCCACGTTCACCGTTCCCCGCGCCACACTGACGCTGCGCCCCGCTAGATCCTGCAGCGTGGCAAACTCATGCCTGGCCAGCGCGACATAGCGCACGGAGACGAAAAAGTGGCTCAGCGAGAAATCGGCACTACGACGGCGCTCCGCCGTATTCGTGCTGGCATTGCATTCGATATCGATATCGCCACTGTTCAAAAGCTGCACCCGGTTGCCCGGCGTACGAAAGACGTATTCGATCTCCAGCCGGGGGAGTGCCAGTTGCTGCTGTAGATGCTCCGCCACCCGCTGACACAGCTCGATGGAGTACCCCACCACGCGCCCCTCATCATCCGCATAGGAAAAAGGCGCCGTATCGCCATAGCCAACCCGTAGCGTGCCGGTTTCCCTGAGGCGTTCCAGGGTATCGATGTTGATCGCGGCCACCGGCTCTATGGCGTTGGCCATGCCCACCGCCAGCAGCCCACTCACTAGAGCGGCACTCCACGCACTTCCGCTAGACACCATGACCTGCTCCCATGGTCATGCCGCTACTGAACACCTGATAACGCCCTCGCCCCATGGCCTTGGCGGCGTAGAGCGCCACGTCGGCACTGCGCAACAGGGTATGGCTGCTTTCGCCATCCCGTGGGGCCAAGGCAATCCCGATGCTGACACCGATCTGGACGCGCTCTCCCTGCAGGTCAAAGGGTTCGCGCAGCGCAGCGACCAGCCGCCCTGCCCGCACACTGGCTTCGTCCAGCGCATGGTGATGAACAGGCTGGAGAATCGCGAACTCATCGCCCCCCAGGCGCGCCACCAGCTCACGCTCGGCCAACAGCCGCTGTACCCGTCGGCTGGCCTGGACCAGCAGTTCATCCCCGGCGGCATGCCCTAACGTATCGTTGACGGCCTTGAAGCGATCCAGATCAAAAATCATCACATTGAAGCGCTCACCGCTCGGCAGCTGTGCGACGGCATCCCGCAAGGCATCGTTGAACTGAACACGATTAGGCAGCTTGGTCAGCGCATCGTGGTGCGCCAGGTGCTGGAACTTGAGCGCCTCCTCCTTGACCTCCAGCAGCAGCTCACGCTCGACGACTTTTTTGCGTAACGCTTCGATGGCTTGGGCCATACAGCCAATTTCATCCTGGCGCTGTGTGTAGGGCGTTGCCTGCTCGGTTCGGTTATGGGAAATATGCGTCAGCGCCTTGATCAGACGCGGCACGGGCTTGAACAGCTGATGCATCAACAGGCTCAACAGCAAGGCCGTGGCCAACAGCACGATGCCCAGCGAGGCGACAACCTTCAGCAAAAACTCACGATGCACGTGATACAGCGTCGCCTTCGTGCCAATGGAGGCGACCGACACCCCCCATAGCTCCCCTTGGGAAGACACGATGGGCAGCGCACTGATGAAGTGCTCCTCATGGCCAAGCCAGGCAAAACCCACGTACGGCTCGTTACCGGACGCGGCCAGCGATAGCTCCGGGACTTGAGGCAGTGTGAGCGAGACGTCTTCACCGTGATGGGCATCGGCGACCATGCTGAAGCGGCCATCCGGTAAGCGGGAAAACAGCCAGACGTTGTGGCGCGTTTGCGCACTCGCCAGCGCCAACACATCCACGGGACTGAAACCGGTACTGAGCACCGAGTCTTCATCCCCAAGGGCCTGTTCCGACACCAGGTGCGTCACTTGACCCGAGGGGTCGGTGCGTACCGCCACGTTCGTGTAGATGCGCCGAATCGTAGCGCTCACGATTTGGGCATTCACCAGCGCTTCCCGAGCCCACTGTTCGCGTGCACTGCGCTCCACAATGGTCAAGCCCAGCAAGGCGCCCATGGAATAGGCAAACACCACGCCCAACACCATGAAGGCCGCCACTTTGCCGACCAGGGTGCGATACCAGGGCAGCCCAGCGGCTGGCAACGGTGGTTCTTGCGAACTGGATGGTTCCATATTGGCCGACTCCCCCTCAGCCACGTCTTGCCACATCGCCCCATTGCTGATCATCGATCCTGTCAATGGCATGTTAGCGCCACGCCATGCAGAGCGTTCGTTACCTTGTTGTGCGCGTGCGCGCTCGTTATTCATGTCTTCTTTTCGCAAACTACCATTAAAGACGCGCACGAGTGGCTAAAAATTTAAACGTTTCTTGTTACCTGACCACGCCTGATTGGCATGCGGCTTGCTGCATCTTTCTTGACCATGACACGCGACGACGTATCGAAGGGGAAAAAGATGCACCATTCAGACTACCCACTTAGCGAAGTACCCCTCCAGGCTCGGAAAGGGCTACTCTCTACCTCAGCGGTACTGCTTGGCTTTACCTTTTTCACCGCCACCATGTGGGCGGGTGGCTCCCTGGGCCAAGCCTTCCCGATTGGCCAGCTACTGTGGATTATCGTGGCAGGCAACCTGCTACTGGGTATCTACGCAGCAACGCTGGCTTATATCGCCTGCCAGAGCGGCCTGAATGCCGTACTGATGGGGCGGTTCTGCTTCGGCGAAAAAGGCAGCAAACTCTCTGACATTATCCTCGGCTTCACCCAGATTGGCTGGTACGCTTGGGGAACCGCCACGATAGCTCTGGTGCTGGTACGCACCACGGGGATGCCTGAATGGCTGGAAATCCCCTTGATGGTGCTGTTTGGCTTTGGATTCTGCGTGACCGCCATGATCGGCTATCGAGGCATGGACTGGCTGTCGCGCTTCGCCGTACCCGCCATGATGCTCTTCATCCTGGTCAGCCTGTTCACCGGGCTGGTCGATGTGCGCGGCTTTGCAGGATTAAGTCAGCAAACGCCAACGGAAAGTATGAGTGTCGCAGCGGCGATCACCGTGATTATCGGTACCTTCATCAGCGGTGGCACCCAGGCGACCAACTGGAGTCGCTTTGCCAGGACGCCGAAAGTTGCGGTGATCGCAACGCTGGCCGCTTTTTTCATTGGCAATGGATTGATGGTGCTGACCGGTGCCTTGGGCACGATGATTTACCAGCAGGCAGATATCGTCGATGTTCTCATTGCCCAAGGTTTTCTCTCCCTCGCGGTATTGATGCTGTTCCTGAACATATGGACGACCCAGGACAACACGATTTACAACTTCGCCGTGGCGGGATGCAACTTGCTGCGCACCGAAAAGCGCCGCTTGGTCACCGTCAGCGGCGCCGCCATTGGTACCGTGCTGGCGGTAGGTGGCATGTACAACCTGCTCATTCCATTTCTGGTGCTGCTCGGCACGTTTATCCCTCCCATGGGCGGGGTGATCATGGCTGATTTTTGGCTCAGGCACCGAGGCCGCTACCCTGCTTTGGCCTCTGCGCAGCTACCCGATTTCAATCGGCGCGGCCTCGCCGCCTATGCCATTGGTGCCGGGGCTGCCTATTTTTCTCCGTTACTACCGCCGCTGGTGGGTGTCGCAGTCGCGGCAGGCAGCTACGCCGTGCTGCTACGTCTGAAGCACGCTACGCTGGGTGATAGCTTCCCATCGACGGCCAAACAATAAGTGAGCACCTGTTTATGAACATGCAGATCATCAATGCCCGCCTTCGCCAGCGCCCTGGGCTTTATCGGCTGGATATCGAGAACGGTGTCTTCACCGCAATCACCGCTCAGGATGCGCCGCAAACGGCAGGCGAAGGCCAGAGGGATGCGGGCGGCAAACTGCTGTGTGCGCCGTTTATCGAGCCGCACATCCACCTGGATGCGGCCCTGACCGCTGGCGAGCCTCACTGGAACCAGAGCGGCACGCTGTTCGAAGGCATCGAACGCTGGGGAGAGCGTAAGCCGTTGCTTGACGAGGCGGACATTCGGGAGCGCGTACTGAAGACCCTCAACCTGTTGATCGGCAACGGCGTGCAGTTCGTGCGCACCCATGCCGACACCAGCGACCCCAGCCTGGTAGGCCTGAAAACCCTTTGCACACTGCGAGACGAGCTGAAGGACAAAATCGACATTCAGGTGGTGGCATTTCCACAGGATGGCCTGCTTTCATACCCCGGCGGCGACAAGCTCATGGAAGAGGCGCTGGAGTTCGGCGCCGATGTGGTAGGCGGCATTCCTCACTTCGAGTACACGCGAGAGTTGGGCGTGGCATCCATGAAGCGCGTCATCGAACTGGCCATCAAGTACGACCGCCTGGTGGATGTACACTGTGACGAAATCGACGACCCCAACTCGCGGTTTCTCGAAGTGCTCGCCTGTGAGGCACTGTTTCATGAGCTGGGCAGCCGCGTGACCGCCAGCCACACCACGGCGATGCACTCCTACGACAACGCCTACTGCTCGAAGCTGTTTCTGCTGCTCAAGCGCTCGGGCATCAACTTCATTTCCTGCCCCACCGAGAGCATCCACCTGCAAGGGCGCTTCGACACCTACCCCAAACGGCGCGGCGTAACGCGCGTCAAGGAACTCAACGAAGCCGGTATCAACGTCTGTTTTGCCGAAGACTCCATCTTCGACCCCTGGTACTCGCTGGGCAACGGTAAACTGCTGCGAACGCTGGATTTTGGCCTGCATATCTGCCAGATGATGGGCTATCAGGACTTCAGCCAGGCGCTGTCGCTGATCACCGACAACAGCGCCCGCACGCTCAACATCGAGGCGCGTTACGGTATCGAGGTGGGCAAACCCGCCAGCTTCAACCTGCTGGATGGAGAAGACGACTACAGCGTGCTACGCAACCAGGGTGACGTACTGCTCTCCGTCCGCCACGGTGACATCATCATGCAGCGGGAGCCCGCACGCATCGTGACGCCACCATGGCTTGGTTAGGGCTTGCGGCAAAAACCATCCACTAAATGGCCGTGTAAAAACGTTTATTTTATGTCGAGCAAATAGCCATAAAACGCCGTATTGCGCTGCCAGCCCAGTGATTCATATAAACGCTGGGCCCGCTCATTCTCTACCTGCGTCATTAGTATCAAACGCGCGACACCATGCTCACGGGCAAGTTGAGTAGCGGCTTCCATCAGCGTACGCCCGGTCCCTTTCTCACGGCACTGCGGCAGCACGAAGAGGTCGTTCAACGTCCAGCGAGCATTTAAACCTACTGTGGAAACCCCCGGGTAGAGCTGCACGAAGCCAGTCAAGGAGCCCTCCTGCCCCTCGCTCACCAAAATACGAGAGTCTGCCTGCCCAAAGCGCTGACGCAGAAAATCAAGCGCTGCTTGAATATCACTTGGCTGTTGATAAAACTGCCGATATTCGTCTAATAAAAGGGAAAGCGCTTCCAAGTCCTGGATGGTCGCTAGGCGAACAGTGGTCATATCGATTACCTCAACGCGTGGTTATAAAGGGAGCGGGGCATATTCTCTGGGGGCAATCTTGTAGTAGTGTAGCGTTCTTTATACGCTCATTTATAAACCTGATAGAAAGGGAACGGCCGTTCCCCATGGGGTCAAGGTGGCTCAATTGCTCTCTTCACACACAGAATCGCGCGCCTCGGTCTACAAGGCCTGGAGCGTGCATGTCTTCACTGCCAGCGGTGTCTTGCTGGGCACCATGGCGCTGTTGGCGCTGATCGATAACAACCCCGTGGCCTGCCTGCTGTGGCTAGGCGCCGCCATGATGGTAGACGGCCTGGACGGCACCCTGGCGCGCAAGTATGAAGTGAAGACCATTCTGCCCCACTTCGATGGCTCCACGCTGGATATGGTGATCGACTATCTCACCTGGGCATTCATCCCGGCGCTGTTCATCTACTTTTTCGTCGAGCTGCCCACCCACTTCGAACTGCTCTCGGTCTTCATCATCCTGCTCTCCTCCATGTTCTGCTTTTGCAACGTGAACATGAAAAGCCAAGACAACTACTTTGTCGGTTTTCCTGCTGCCTGGAACATCATCGCCGCCTACTTCTATATTCTTGATTTTCCGCCGTTTGTCACCTTCGCGATCATTCTGCTCATGGCAGCCCTCACCGTCACCCGCATGAAGTTTCTGCACCCTTTTCGGGTACGGCAATTCATGCCGCTGAACATCACGGTCACGCTGGTGTGGTGTGTGTGCACGACTTCGCTGATTCTCTCGCACCCCACCCATGCCTCCTGGGCCTTGTGGGGCTGGATGCTGACATCGGTCTACTTCACCGGCATGTGCCTGTGGCGCACCGCTCGGGAATGGTTTGCCTGATCCTCTGACCACCACGGTACACGACGGATGACGAACGGCTTTATCGCCCCGGATGGGCAACCCCGCTGCCAGTGGTGCGCAGGAGCGCCGGAATTCCTGCCGTACCACGACCAGGAGTGGGGGTTTCCGGTCGATAACGACCAGCGCCTGTTCGAAAAACTTTGCCTGGAAAGCTTTCAGTCGGGGCTCAGCTGGCGCACGATCCTCAATAAGCGCGACAACTTTCGCGCCGCTTTTCACCACTTCGATTTTCATCAGGTAGCCCACTTTGGCGAACAGGACGTGGAGCGCTTACTGCAAGACGCGGGCATCATTCGTCATCGTGGAAAAATCGAAGCCACCATCAATAACGCCCAGCGCGCCCAGGAGATGGTCGAGCAGGAAGGGTCGCTGGCGGCGTTCTTCTGGCGCTATGAGCCCAGCGACACCGTGGCCCCCCAATCGCAGACCACCTCGCCAGAATCCATCGCCATGGCGAAGGAGCTGAAAAAACGCGGCTGGAAATTCTTCGGCCCCACCACGGCGTTCGCCTTTATGCAGGCCATGGGGCTGCTCAACGACCACTCGCTCCACTGCATCACACGCGAACAGGTGGAACAGGCGCGCAGGCAGTTTCAGCGCCCGGGCTGATCGATTGATTTAGATAGACGACGCCGTGGCATGGTGGCGCGCCTCTTCCACCATCTCTGTCGCTATATTCCCGACGGTGCGCACCGCTTCTTCGATGGCGGGGGTGAGCGTAAACGCCTAGTTCAGCCGCAGGCACTGGCGAAACTTGCCGGAGGCGGAGAACAGCGAGCCCGGCGCCACGTGGATGGCATGCTGCGCCAGACGCTGATTGAGCTTCACGCAATCCACCACGGCGGGTAACGCTACTCGAGGATATTGGTATCACCCGCGCCCAGGCAGCCCAAGAGGGCCATAAAGCGTTCTGGAAACATACGCCCCTTGAGGAGACTCCCCATGAAAAGTGCTGACTACTACCTGCTGGACATCTTTACCGAGCAGCCATTTACCGGCAACCCGCTCGCGGTTTTTCTGGCGTCCGATGAACTGGACACCTCCACCATGCAGGCCTTGGCCAATGAACTGAATCTGGCAGAAACGGTTTTTTTGAGTGCCGCCACGCAACCGAACCACTATCCCATGCGGATTTTCACGCCGACGAGAGAACTCCCGTTTGCAGGCCACCCGACGGTAGGTACCGCACACTTGCTGGCAGCATTGGAACTCGCCAACCCCGCGCACCCCCTGGTGCTTCACCCACCCATTGGTGCGCTGACGGTTCGCTACGAAAACGGCCAGGCCATGTTCACGACGTCACAACCAGCCCTACTGGCCGCCAGCCCGATCGACCGGCTGACGGCCGTTGAGCTATTGGGGCTCGATATCCATCAGGTGATAGGCGACCCCGTCATGGCCTCCTTGGGGCTGCCCTTTCATTTGATCGAGCTGGCCGATGTGAAGGCGCTGGAGAGCGTCCATATTGCATCGGCGCTTTGGGCCAGTGCCGTGATGACCAGCGAGGCCCCCCAGGTTTATCTTTACGTCATCGAACGACACGAGGCCACCCGCACTGTGGTTCGTAGCCGCATGTTCTGCATGCATGCCAGCCTTTGCGAAGACTCCGCAACCGGCAGTGCCGCCGCCGCCCTGACCCACTATCTGGCATCGCTCACCAGCGACGCCCTGCATTGCACGATTCATCAGGGCATTGAAATGGGTCGTCCCAGCATCATCTATACAGCAGCTAATGGCGATATCGAGCCTGGGTGGGTGACGGTGGGTGGGCACGCCATAGTGGTGGGCAAGGGCACGCTTTACCGACAGTGATGCCCCAGAAGTACAAAAGAGTGTCCACGGTATCGCGGACACTCCTCCTTTTCATCATGCATTGCCTACCTTCACGCCGCCTGGACCTCGATACGGCGCGCCCGGAGGCTCTCTTGCTTGGGAAGCGTCAGCGTCAGTACGCCGTTGACGATAGTGGCCGTAATGGCCTCACTATCTACCTCCGGACTCAGGTTGAAGCGCCGCGCGAAGCGCTGACCGCGCACTTCAGCATGCAAGGCGCTGAGCCCTTCCGGCATATTCAGCGCTATCTCCCCTTCCAGGCTCAACACATGGTTATCGATCTCTACCTTGAGCGTCTCCGGTGTGACGCCGGGCATATCGGCTACCAGCTTGAGCGCGTTAGCCTCCTCGATAATATCCACCGCTGGCAAAAACGCTTCCGTATAGTGCCGATCCTGGCTGCTCTGCCCTTGCTGCTGAACCGGGGAGTAATGGGAGTTGGATGAACGGACGATGTCATTCATGATTTATCCCTCCTTAACAAGGTTAAACGCATGATTTACGCCGCTTGAACCTCTATACGCCGCGGCTTGAGCTCCTCGCGTTTGGGCAGCACGATCTCGAACACCCCATGGGCATGGCGAGCTTCTGACCGCTCGACGTCAATACCCTCGGGTAAGGCGATCGACCTAACGAACTCCCCGCTGGCGCGCTCACGGCGCAGTACCTGACGCGAGTCATTCTCCTCATGGAGGCCCTTCACGGTGTCTCGTTTACCACGCAGGGTCAGCACATTGTCCTGAACATCGATGGTCAGATCCGAGGGAGCCAACCCTGCGGCAAACACATAGACCCTGACGGCATCGTCGCTACGGGCAATGTTGACCATGGGAAAACTGCCCCGCGGCACCGCGCGAATGTCCATCGTATTACGATCAGGAAAGAAGCTATCCAGCAACTGGTTGAGCCAGTCAAACTGCTGAGACGAGCCCGTTTCAAAACGCTTGAGATCATCGAACATATCGAATACCTCCTACGTTAAGCAGACTATGAGACTTGCGATAAGAGGCGGCCTCTTATCCACTCCACCGAGGCAGCCTCTATAATTCGCAACATAGGAGCGCTCAATCGATTTTCAAGGGCCTGGATGGCAATTTTTTGGTTTTTTGACCGCCCATGAAAGCGTTGGCCTGCTCGGGACTCCACTCCTCTCATGATCGCCTGGCGACGAATTCAATCAGGCGGTTAAAGCTGCTTTCAAATCCCTGGAATCATGATAGTGATGAACACCGGTGCCAGCAGCGTCAACAAGAACCCGCTAACCAGAGCCAATGGCACCGCATCGGGCGAACAGGCCTGCTTGATAATCGGCAACGTCGAGTCCAGCGCAGTTGCCCCGGCGCTGCCAATACCAATCTGCGGCTGATGCCGTCCCAAGGCGTAGAGCACCATAATAGCAAGCAGTTCACGAAGCAGGTCTGTCATGAGTGCCGTCGTTCCATACACTTGCCCAAGCGCATCACCGATCATGACGCTAGAAAGCGTAAACCAACCAAAACCACTGGCAAGGGCCAAGGAGACCCGCAAGCTTTCACCAGTAATCCAGGCAGCCATAGCACCACCGACCAAGGAGCCCAGAACAACGACCAGGGGAATGGCCAATATCGACCACGACAACCACTGCACATTAAGTTTGATTTGTGTTAGGTCGATGCCGACCAAAAGAATTAGCAGCAGTAGCATGGCACCGCTTGACGGAAGCACCAGAGCCCCCTCTAGAATGCGATCCTGCAGAAGGTAAAGCACACCGCCCAGCCCAACCATCACCAAGGCTATGAGGCACTCTTTCAGCGGCGGCCAGATATAGCTCAATCTGAATGGCGGACGCGCTTTGGCTGGGAAACTTTGCCGACTGTTTTTAAGCATGAGAATGAGCAGGCATGGAAACACCGTGGTGCAGACTGCAAAAATAAACGCGGCCTTCATCACGATGCCTATCGAGCTTGCCGACAAAATCACCTCACCAAACTCGAAGCCAATAACCTGAATCCGTGAGACCGGCCCCCGGAAGCACTTCTAACCCACTGACCTGCATGGCAATATAGCCATTATCGCCATTCACCCAGACAGTGCCATGCCCAACATAAAGTTCCGCGCCAGTCGCCGCACCCTCACCAGCCACGC